>JAEUAF010000929.1 GCA_019695485.1 Sorangium sp. | reverse complement strand
CCGAAATCAAGATGCCGGAATAGAGCGCTCCGCTGGGGGGTCGTGTAAATCGCCGACACCTCGTGGCTCCCACCAACTCGCCGGCTCGACGTTCTCGGCTCCTGAAGCGCATCCTTTGGCTCGTGCTGCTGCTAGCGCTGGGGGCGGGCGCGTTCTTCGGGCTGCGCGTGTACCGCGCCAAGAACGTTCCCGGACCAAAGTTCGAAACCGTCAAAGTGGACCGGGGACGGGTCACTGCGCGGGTGACCGCGACCGGTACGGTTTCCGCGCTGGTGACGGTGCTGGTCGGCAGCCAAGTCTCGGGGCGCATCCAGCAGCTCGGAGCTGACTTCAACGCCCAAGTGAAAAAGGGGCAAGTCATCGCCAAGATCGACCCGGAGCTGTTCCGGGCCGCGCTCGAGCAGGCCCGCGCCAATAACCTCGCGGCCCGAGGCAACCTCGCCAAGGCCAAAGCGCAGGCGGTCGACGCCGAACGCCAGGCAGAACGCAATCAAGAGCTCGCGAGTCGCAATCTGATTGCGCCCTCCGATCGCGATACTTCCGTCGCCAACGCGGAGGCCGCCAAAGCGCAAGTCGAAGCCTCGCAAGGTGCCGTACTACAAACCGAAGCCGCGCTGCATTCCGCGCAGGTCAACCTGGCGTACACCACGATCGTGTCGCCTATCGACGGCGTGGTGATCTCTCGCAACGTCGACGTAGGGCAAACAGTCGCCGCCTCGTTGCAAGCACCGACGCTCTTCACGATCGCCGAAGACCTGAAAAAGATGCAGGTCGACACCAACGTCGCCGAAGCAGACGTGGGCCGACTCCAGCCGGGCATGGCGGCCTCGTTCACCGTGGATGCCTACCCGTCGGAGCGCTTCCGCGGCAAAGTGCGGCAAATTCGCAACGCGCCTCAAACTTTGCAGAACGTCGTCACCTACGACGCCGTGATCGACGTGGACAACGCCGAGCTCAAGCTCAAGCCCGGCATGACGGCCAACGTGACGTTCATCGCGGCCGACCACCCCGACGTGATCCGCTTTCCCAACTCCGCGATGCGCTTCCGTCCACCGGCAGACATGTTGCCGAAAGGGGCCGGCTCGGCGAGTGCCGACGTCGGGGGGCGCGGCCCGAACGCCGCAACTCCCGGGGCCAATGCTTCCGCCCGCGAAGGCGGCCGGCGCGGCGGAGGGGGCGCGGCGCACGAGCGCCCCCTGTACCCTCGCAGCGTCTGGGTCCTGCGCGGCACGCTGCCCGAGCAACGCTCGATTCGCATCGGCATCAGTGACGGCACGTACACCGAGCTCGTGGAAGGCGAACTAGAACCCGGCGACGTCTTGATCACCGGTTTGACTGGGGACGGGGCAAGCTCGGCACAAAAGCCCTCAGGCCTCACGCCAGGTGCCCCCCCGGGCGGCGCGCAACGGAGGATGTTCTGACCGAGCTCGAGGGGCCGCGGCGGCCACTCATCCTGCTCGAAGAGGTAGTCAAGGATTACTACCTCGGTGAGATTGAGCTCCGCGTGCTCAAAGGCGTCTCGCTGTCGATTCAGGACGGGGAATTCGTGGCGGTGATGGGCTCATCGGGGTCAGGCAAATCGACACTGATGAACATTCTGGGTTGTCTCGACCGACCGACGGCCGGCCACTATTGGCTGAACGGGAGCGACGTGTCGAACCTCAGCCGAAATGAGCTCGCAGAGGTGCGAAACCGCACGCTCGGCTTCGTGTTCCAGAACTTCAATCTGCTCTCACGCACGAGCGCGCTCGAGAATGTCGAGCTGCCGCTGGTATACGCTGGCGTGGGCGGGAAAGAGCGCCGCCGTCGCGCGCTGCAAGCGCTCACTCGCGTAGGCCTCGGCGATCGCGTGGACCACCACCCCAATCAGCTGTCGGGCGGGCAGCAGCAGCGCGTCGCCATTGCGCGCGCGCTGGTCAGTGAACCGCGGCTGATCCTGGCCGACGAACCCACCGGCAATTTGGATTCTCGCACGAGCCTGGAAGTGATGGCGCTCTTTCAGGAGCTCGGGCGCGCGGGCATCACCATCGTGCTCGTGACGCACGAGCCCGACATCGCGACCTATGCGTCGCGAGTCGTCGTGTTGAAGGACGGCCAGGTTGCCTCCGATCGAACGCAGGTTGCCGAGCAGGCGCGAAGCGCCACCGAAAGTGCTCCTGTGGAGGTTCAAGCATGAGCCTGTGGCAAACCTTTCGCATCGCGCTGCGCGCCTTGCTCCGCAACAAGTTGCGCAGCTTTCTGACGACGTTGGGCGTCGTGATCGGCGTTGGCGCCGTGATCGCGATGGTGGCGATTGGCGAGGGCGCGAAAGCAAACGTCGAACAGGCCTTCGCCGCCATGGGGACCAATCTGCTCATCGTCATGCCCGGCGCAAACACCTCGGGCGGCGTGCGCGGCGGCTTCGGTAGTCAGCCGACTCTGACCTGGGACGATCTGAAGGCCATTCAAACTCAGGTGCCGACCGTGCGCCTCGCAGCCCCCCTGCTGCGCAGCAACACCTCCGTCGTCAGCGAGGATCAGAACTGGACCACGCAAGTTGGAGGCACGACGCCGGACTACTTTGGCGTCCGAAGCTGGCCCGTCTCGAGCGGCCGCGCCTTCAACGAGTCGGACATCGATGCGTCGAGCAAGGTGGTGGTACTAGGCCGCACCGTCGTCGACAAGCTATTCGGGCCGAGCTCGGAGCCCATCGGCCAGTCCGTGCGCATCAACAACGTGCCGTTCGAAGTGATCGGAATCCTGGCCGCCAAGGGCCAATCGACGACCGGCCAGGACTACGACGACACGGTCTTGATCCCGGTCTCGAGCTACCGCTCGAAAATCCAAGGCGGGCTCAAGAACTACTTGAGCGGCGTGATCTTCGTGCAAGCCACGGCCTCCGCGGATCTCGCTCGCGCGCAGACGAGCGTAACCGACCTGCTGCGCGAGCGGCACCATCTGCCGCAGAGCGTCGACGATGACTTCTCGATCCGGAACCTTACGGAAATGGCGAGTGCGCAGCAGCAGGGCACGGAGACTTTGACCACCCTGCTCGCCAGCATCGCGCTCGTCTCGCTGTTGGTCGGAGGAATCGGCATCATGAACATCATGTTGGTGAGCGTCACCGAACGCACCCGCGAGATTGGCCTGCGCATGGCGCTCGGCGCCAAGCCGCATCAAATTTTGGCGCAGTTCTTGGTCGAAGCGTTCACGCTTTCGGTCATGGGCGGCGCGCTCGGCGTGGCTGCGGGCGTCGGTGTCGGGCTGTACCTGGCGTCGCGCTTTGGCTGGCCTCTCTTGATTCGACCCGACGTGATTGGGGTCTCGGTCTTGTTCAGCGCGCTGGTCGGCGTCGGTTTCGGCCTCTACCCTGCGCACAAAGCCTCTCGCCTCGACCCTATCGACGCGCTCAGGTACGAGTGATGGCAGCGTCGCGCAAGCCCACGCTGAAACGGCTCGGGACACTCACTTTCGCGGCCGCGCTCGCCGCGCTGTCTCAGTTCTTTTGCGCAGGGTCGCTCCGCGCGCAAACGCCACCCGCAGGCACGGCCGCACCATCGCCGCCCGCGAGCCGCCCCGCCGCGCCCACGCCGCTTGCCAGCGCACCCGCGAAAACGCCAGCCTCGAACTCCGCGGCGGAACCTGCAGCGCGCATCGTGACGCTGAGCCAAGCACTGCAAGCGGCGCTCGAGAAACATCCGAGCCTGCTCGGCGCCCGTGCAGGTGTGCGGGCCGCAGAGGCACGCGTAGACTCGGCGCTCGCGCCTCTCTTGCCACAAGTGGTGGGGACCGCATCCTACCAGCGCTCGACGGCCAACGTGGTCCCGCGCCAAGGGCAGCTGGCGCCGACGGCAAGCTCGCCCACGTTCACCAACTACGGGTTCTGGAATTTCGGAATTACGGCCACGCAAACTGTGTACGACTTCGGCCAGGCGCGCGGCAACTACCATGTCGCGGAAGCCAACGCGGAAGTCTCGAGACTCGGCGAGCAAGCGACGCGGCTGAACCTCGCGCTCGGTGTACGCAACGCTTACTTCCAAGCGCGTCAGCAAAAAGCGCTGGTGTCGGTCGCTGTGGAGAGCCTCGAGAATTTGACGCGCCACCTCGAGCAAATTCAGGGCTTCGTCGAAGTTGGCACCCGCCCACCGATCGACCTCGTCCAAGCCAAGGCCGATCGCCAGAGCGGTGAGCTCACGCTCTTGAACGCGCAAAACGCTTACGCGCTCGCCCGCGCCAGCTTGACCCAAGCTATGGGCCTCGACCCAAGCTCGGACTTCGACGTGAGTGACGAATCTTTGCCTGCGATTGGCGGAGAAGACGGCGATCCGAGCCACTTGTACGCGCAGGCGCTGTCGAGCCGCCCCGACGTCCAGGCAGCGATCGGCAGCGTGCGCGCGCAGCAGCTGGCCGAGAGCGCGGCGCGCGGCAGCTACGGCCCGACCCTCAAAGTGTCGACCGGGATCACCGACGCCGGCGACCGACTCGATGGTCTGCGTTGGAACTGGAACGCGCAGGCACTGCTCAACTGGCCCATCTTCGAGGGCGGGCTCACGCGGGCGCGCGTCGCCGAAGCGCGCGCGAACGCCGACAACGCGAGCGTGCAAGTCACCCTGCTCCGCCAACAGGTGCTCCTGGCCGTGGAGCAAGCGCGCGTCACAATCCAGGGCGCCAAGCTGGCGTTGGCGACGGCTGACGTGTTGGTCGAGACCAGCCGCGAACGGCTGCGACTCGCCGAGGGGCGTTATCAAACCGGCGTCGGCACCATTCTCGACCTCGACGACGCCGAGCTCAAGCTCGCGCTCGCGC
>JAEUAF010000739.1 GCA_019695485.1 Sorangium sp. | reverse complement strand
TTTTTTAATGACACGGCCACCCCCGAGACCTACACAATCCGACCGAGGGTTCGAGGCGCTCACCGCTACGTCGGCGGCGCGCATCGGTCACGGAGAAGGTTTGCCATCCATGAGACGCAGAAAACTTGGGCAACAGGGGCTGCAGGTTTCGGAGCTCGGACTCGGCTGCATGGGCATGTCGGAGTTCTACGGCCAGGGGGACGACACCGAGTCGATCGCCACCATCCAGCGCGCGATCGCGCTCGGCATCGATTTCTTCGACACGGCCGACATGTACGGGCCATTCAAGAACGAGGAGCTGCTTGGTCGGGCGTTGCGCGGCAAGCGCGACCAAGTGATCGTCGCCACGAAATTCGGCAACATCCGCGGCACGGACGGCTCTTTCCGAGGCATCAGCGGGCGCCCGGATTACGTGCGCGCGTGCATCGATGCGTCGCTCGCGCGACTCGGCGTCGACTATGTGGATCTCTACTATCAGCATCGCGTCGATCCCAACGTCCCCATCGAGGAAACCGTGGGCGCGATGGCCGAGCTCGTGAAGGCTGGCAAGGTACGCTACCTCGGTCTGTCAGAGGCGGCGCCAACGACGGTGCGCCGCGCGCATGCGGTGCATCCTATCAGCGCACTTCAAACCGAATACTCCCTCTGGAGTCGCGAGCCAGAAGACGAGCTTCTGCCCACCCTGCGCGAGCTCGGCATTGGCTTCGTTCCTTACAGCCCGCTCGGCCGCGGCTTTCTGAGCGGTCAAATCAAGAAGCCGGAGGATCTGGCGCCCGATGACCGGCGCCGCATGTTCCCGCGCTTCCAGGGCGAGAACTTCGAGAAGAATTTGGCCGTCGTCGCGCGAATCGGTGAGCTCGCTCGCGCTCGCGGGGTGACGCCGTCGCAACTCGCGCTCGCCTGGGTGCTCGCGCAGGGGCAAGACATTGCCCCCATTTTCGGAACCAAGCGACGCAGCTACCTCGAAGAAAATCTGAAGGCCGAAAGCCTGGTGCTCTCCGCAGCAGAGCTCTCGCAGCTCAACGAGGCGTCGCCGCAGGGCTCGGCGGTGGGCGCGCGCTACCCGGACATGAGCAGCGTGAATCGCTGAGTCAGCCTACCTCCGGGGTTTGGGTCGGGCTGGAACCGCACTCGGCGGCGCGTCTCGTTTCGAAGCATGTTTCCGTCGTGGGACAGGCTGCGGACGGCGGCGCTCGGTCGCGTCGAAGCCGCGCTGCAAGCAAAACGACCAAACTGCGAGCCGGTGAGCACGGACACCCGGCGGGATGAAATGACGCGGGAGTCGGCGCAAAATTGGAACGACGCCGCCACCCCGCGCTCTCGGGCGTCCCGGAAAATGAGCGGCGGGAGCAGCGGGGTTCTTGGGCGGTGATATAGGGAGGCCGCCATGACATCCGCCCCTGCTTCCGCCCTGCTTGCGCCGTCCCTCGCGGAGGCACTCGAGAAAAAGGGGTACTCGACGCTGACGCCTGTGCAGCTCGCCGTGCTCGACCCCGCGCTGTGCGACCGTGACCTGCGCATCAGCTCGCAGACGGGCTCGGGCAAGACCTTGGCCATCGGCTTCGCCGTGCGCGACGTGGCAACCGGCAAGGCGAAGCCTGCGGCCGGGGTGGCACGACCGCGCGCGCTGGTCGTGACGCCAACGCGCGAGCTCGCGAAGCAGGTCGAAGCCGAGCTCGATTGGCTCTATGCGCCGAGTCAGGTGCGGGTCGCGTCCGTCACCGGCGGCGCCAGCTATCGAAACGAGCAACGCGCCTTCGCACAAGGCCCAGGCATCATCGTCGGCACGCCCGGACGACTCCTCGACCACCTACGACGCGGCAGCATCGACCCCGAGAACGTAGGCGCCGTAGTCCTCGACGAAGCGGATCGTATGCTCGACCTGGGCTTCCGTGACGACTTGGAAGCGATCCTGGATCTTGCTCCGGAGGGTCACCGGACACACTTGGTGTCGGCCACCTTCCCGCGCGAGGTCAAGGCGCTTGCCGATCAAGTGCAGGACGATCCCGCGCACGTGCAAGGCACCGCGCTCGGCGTCGCCAACAGCGACATCGATCACGTGGTCCACCTCGTTAGCCCGCGTGAGCGTCTCAACGCACTCGTCAATCTGCTGCTCGTCGACCCCGATGCGCAGACGTTGGTGTTCGCCCGCACCCGCGCCGACGTGGCGCGTATCGCGGATGAGCTGCATCAAGCCGGGTTCTCGGTCGACTCGCTGTCTGGCGAAATGGATCAGGAGGCGCGCAACCGCGCCTTGTCAGCCTTCAAGCGGGGTAAATTGCACGCCCTGGTCGCGACCGACGTCGCGGCGCGCGGCATCGACCACCAAGACATCGCCCGCGTGGTGCAGATGGAGCCGCCGACCGATGCGGACACCTACACGCACCGCAGCGGTCGCACCGGTCGAGCCGGTCGTAAAGGCATTAGCTCGACGATGGTCGCTCCGGCCGGCATCAGCCGACTGGGCGCATTGTTGAAGCGGGCGGGCGTGCGTTACCGCGTCGAGCCGATCCCAACCGCTCGCACGATCTCCGCCACGCAAGACCAACGACTCTTCGTCGAACTTACCGCTGAAGTGGAAGCGCCAAAAGAGGCCGACACGCGTGCCACGGAACTCGCGCGCCGCCTGATCGAAGCGGGGCACGCCGAGAAAGCGCTGGCACGCCTGATTGTGGCCACACGCCGCTCCGGCCACAGCGAAGCGCGTGACGTGACACCGATGCAGGCAGCGCCCGCGGCCGGAGCCCGAACGCGAAACTTCCCCGAGCGCACAGGGCGCGTTGCTGAAGGTGCCGAGCGCCCGCGCGACGCACGTGGCGAGTTCGTGGGATTCCGAGTGTCTTGGGGCGAAGCCCAGGGCGCCGATGCGCGCCGTTTGCTCGCGATGCTGTGCCGCCGTGGCAACATCCGCGGTGCGGACATCGGCCCCATTCGCGTACATCCTACGTTTTCGGTGGTCGGTATCGCCGCCGGCGTGGCGGAGTCCTTCGAACGCGCAACGCGGGAGCCTGATCCGCGCGATCCACGCGTGTCGATTCAGCGCGACGGCTTCGCCCAGCACGTGGAACCGCGCAAAGGTCCGGCCCCGCGCTTCGCAGCGCCGCGCGCTGCCAAGTACCCGACAAAGAAGCGCCATCCCGCGCGCGCCTGACGCGAAGAGCGAAGCGCGATTCGAGGCGCCGCAATCGAATTGCACGGGGATGGCTCCCCGACGCGCCCGCCCGACACGGAGCGTAAAGAATCTTGTCGTGAGCCTTCGTGCGGCGCGCGTGCGGAAGCGTGCTGCCTTGCAAATTCGCGGGCGGACACTAACATTGAATGAACTCGGCAACATCGCGACTGCTTGTTTCGCGCTGGTGCGGGTGTGTCGAAGGCTAGCTGTCATAGACTTGTAACGTGCCGTGCGGCGGGTGATCCGCGCGAGCGTGGAGGACGATCGTGCAAGCTTCAATTCGGAAGTCCGACGTGAGCACTGCAAGCGCGCGGGCGCAGAGCAACCGCGCTTTTCGACGCCGTCCTGAGAGCGCATGCAGCGCGGCCACCGCGATCGCCCTCTCTGCTTCGTTGTTGGGAGCAGCGTGCAGCGGAGCGAACTCGAGCGACGGTTCTAACGGCGTGGGGGGCAACACGGGTATTCTCCTCACGTCCGGCGGCAGTACGGGAACTTCCGGAAGTTCCGCGGTCCAATCCGGAACTCTACCCGCTGGTTACACGAAAGCCGATGTGGGTGGCTTCAAGGTCGGCAGCGAGATCACCGCGGCGGCGACGCCTCCGCCGACCACCGTCGACCCGAACGCCTGCGGCGCCTCGATTTTGGCCGTGATTCGCGACTTTCACGCGGACCACCAAAACTTCGAAGCAACGCTCGGCTCGGATCCTGGCATCGTGGCCAAGACGCTCGGTGCGGACCGAAAGCCCGTGTACGCGCACACCGGCGCGACCAAGACGGTGACGGGACCAGCGGCGTTCGATCAGTTCTATCGCACAGTCAGCGGCGTCAATCGGGCCTTCCAATTCAACATTTGGTTCGCGCCCGTGGCCGGCGCCAGCAGTTTTCAGAGTCAAGCCTTCTTTCCGCTCGATGGGATGGGGTTTGGCAATGAAGGCAACAACCACAATTTCCATTTCACGACCGAGATTCACACGAACTTCCAATACAACGGCGGTGAGCAGTTCACCTTCATCGGCGACGACGACGTATGGGTGTTCATCAACAATCAGCTCGTCATCGACCTCGGAGGCGTGCACACCGCCGAGACCCAGTCGATCAACATCGATAGCCTCGGCCTCACGCGCGGCACCGTCTATGCCTTCGATATGTTCCAAGCCGAGCGGCACACGGTCGAGTCGCACTTTCGGGCAGACACGAATCTAGCCTTCGTGAACTGCGGGACGATCGTGCCCGACATCCCCAAGTGAGCGCAAAACTGGGGGCCTGCTGCTGCCGATGAGCTGTCCCTTTGCAGTCTGCCCCGAAGCGGGTAGACTGAACAAATGCTCAGCTCCAGCTCTGGTATAGCCACGAACGCCGAAAAAACTGACTCCGGCGCGGTCAATTTCGAGGGCCCCGCCATCGTCGAGCTCACGATTGAAGACCGCGACTATCGCATCGACGCAGGTAAGCAGGGCACGGCACTCTGCATTTCCACTCGACCGACAGGCAGTTGGGACTGGTCCGCTGGCGGAGAAGCCCGCTGGGACGGCAGCTCACTGCGCTCGAGAGCCTTCGGGCGTCCCGTGTTGGAGCAGCTGTCGGCGGCGTTCGCTGAGGCCGTCGCAGCCCTCGAGTAGCCGCGTAGCCTGCGCGATTCACGAAATTCGCAGGAACGCCTGTCGCCACGGGTCCACGCGACGGCGTCGCGAATGGGGTAACCTTTGCGGACATGAAGGCCAACATCCGTCGCGCACTGCCCTCCGACGTTCACGCGGTGGTGGACTTGATTCGCGCCTACGCGCTCGAGCTGTTCTCCGAAAACGCGGCCGTGACGCCAGAAGCCTTGCTCGGCGACGGCTTTGGTTCGGTTCTCGAGTTCTTCATCGCCGAAGCCGAGGATTTGGTCGGCTTCGCGGCGTGGGAGAAGACATACGACGTCGTTTCGGGCACGCGCGGAGGAGCTTTGCTTGCCCAATTCGTGCTCGAACGCGCACGCGGAACTGGCACTGGCGATCGCCTCTTGAACGCGGTGGCCAACGAAGTGCGCTCGATGGGCGGGATGTTCCTGATTGGTTTGAACGAACCACGCTCGGGTTTTGCGCGAACTCCGTCCATGGGCCTGAGCTCGCCGGCGCTCGTCTCTCTCGAGTTGCGACGATTCGCCGTGGCTGACGTCACACCGGCCGAGGTCGAAAGCGTGTCGACATCACTGCGTCCCCCCGCGCCGTCCGAACACTGAGCCGCGCCGCCGGACGCGGCGAATGGCGGGGCCGACGTCATCGGCGCTCCGCCCGAGCCCTAAACAGCCAGGCCCTGAGCGTCGAAAATTCCCTCGAAGAGGGCGGAGCTCAGATAGCGCTCCCCCGAGTCTGGTAGCACGGTGACGATGGTTTTCCCCGCGTTCTCCGCGCGCTTCGCCAGGCGCACGGCGACGGCGGCCGCAGCGCCACACGAAATCCCAGCGAGAATTCCCTCTTCGCGCGCGAGCCGACGAGCAAACTCGATCGCTTCTTCGTTCGAGACCTGTTCCACGGCGTCGACCAGCGACAGATCGAGAACACCCGGCACGAATCCCGCGCCAATGCCTTGAATCTTGTGGGGCCCGGGTTTCAGCGGCTCTCCCGCGCGCGCTTGTGTGAGGACCGGGCTCGCGCTTGGTTCAACCGCGACTGACACGATGGCCTTCCGCTGAGTGTGCTTGATGTAGCGCGACACGCCGGTGATGGTGCCTCCCGTGCCAACGCCGGACACCAGGATATCGATTGCTCCGCCGGTCTCCTCCCAGATTTCTGGCCCTGTCGTGCTCTCATGAATCGCCGGATTCGCGGGGTTTTGGAATTGCTGGAGCAGCACGAAGCGCTCGGGATTGGCCGCGCGGATCTCCTCTGCCCTGGCGATGGCGCCGCTCATGCCGCGCGCGCCTTCGGTGAGCACTAGCTTCGCGCCGTAAGCCACGAGCAGCTTACGCCGCTCGAGGCTCATGGTCTCCGGCATGGTGAGCGTCAGCGGGTAGCCGCGCGCGGCGGCAACGAACGCGAGCGCGATGCCCGTGTTGCCGCTAGTTGGCTCGATGAGCTCCTTGCCGGGGCCGAGCACGCCGCGTTTCTCCGCGTCCCACACCAAGGCGGCGCCAATCCGGCACTTGACCGAGTACGCTGGGTTGCGACCCTCTATCTTGGCGAGCACGGTCGCGCGAGCGCCGTCGACCACGCGATTGAGGCGCACGAGTGGCGTCCTACCGATCGACTGGGCGTTGTCTTCGAACCAATGTGGCTTGCTGGCTTCGGAGTTTGACATGGGTGGCCTCGGGCGCCGGATGCGCTCTAACTACTCTAGACCGAGCGGCACTCGCCGAACAGCGCGAAGACTCGCGCCGGCTCGGTACGTTGGCGTACGGACTTTCAAGCGCCGCTCGCCAAGGCCAGCGTGGACTCTGCCGAAAGCTCACTCAGCAGCGCGCGAAATCGAGCCAAGCCGCAGCGCCGTACCAACAAGCACTGGCGTCCGAGCGCGCGTGCGTGCTGCCGCGCAGCAAGCACAGCGCGATGACTGTTGACGTCCGTCACCACAATCACCAGGTCCGAGCGCTCGACCAGAGCGGACAGCGCGTCGCCACCGCGGCCCGCCATGTCCCCACCGTGGTGTTGGAACGTGTGTCCACTGAGGCGCGCTAGCTCTGCGTAGCGCTGCTCACCGCGTTCAACCCCGCCGACTAATCCAATGTGCATGCTAGCTCCTTGAACTTCCGTCGATCGACATCACTTAGCCGAGCGAGACACGCTCGCACCGAGCCAGCGAGCCGGCAGGAAAGCAAACCCGTACGAGGTGCGTGGTGCCGCGGAGTTCCGCGCACAGCGCCTCTGCCAGTTGAAACACACCGTTCCGCGCCGCCTCGGACACGACGCTGGACAACCGCACCTCGCAGGCGCGCCCAACGGGCAGCACCTCGACATAGACGGCCAAAGGCGTTGCCACGCCGGGGGGACGCTCGAAGAGGACAACGGGCAACGTGAGCTTCGCATCCGCGACCACGCGCTCCGCGACCGCTCTCACACGCGCCAGCTCCGGGGAGCGCGCCGCAGCGCGATCGGGACGCGATCGCCCTGCACGCGGCTCGGGACTACGGGCGTGTCTCCTAAACGGGAGGGGCGGCAAATTCAACATCGACCCGCTCCTTACTCAGCCTTTTCCTGGCCATTCCACAGCCGCGGGACAGCAACCATATGAGACATGTCTCTACTATGGTAGACCCGCGCAGTCCGTCAAGGGTAATCGGCGCCCCAATTTGGGTTGGCGCCCGGATCGGCGCCTTTTTTGCGACACGCGCCAGCCGTATCCAATCGTGCGGAACGGCCGCGCGGCATCGCCCAAGCATCGGGCGTGCCAGCGGGCGGCGCGCACGTCGGTCGGCCAAACACCTCCACTCCTCTTATAAGGAGTGATCTGGGCAATCTATCCAGACTCCGATTTTCGGGAGAAATCGGACTGAACCCCATTGCGAGCTCTCGCGCGAGAGCCAAAGCTTTGGAGCATCAGTGCGGGGCGAGTACTTCGCTGCGCGTGCAGCGAGCGCCCTGATACTCCCATGTAGAAATTCAATCGACTGTGCCGCCGCGCGACGCGCGGCGTTGAGACGTCCTGAAACGCCGAGCTCGCCGCTCGCAACACGCGAGCCCACCGAGCGTCTGGCGCGCGCGCCCAACGCACGCGCGCCGTGCGAACGCGTCCGTTCGACCACGACGCGCGCAATCTCGAAGGAGCACCACACCATGCATCCACACGACGATCGTGAAGGGAAAGACTCCGCGCACCCAGCGGCTGAACCAGAGGCGCGCGCAGACTCGCGAAACCTGCTCCAGGTGCTGCGGCGAGTGCTGTTCGAAGAGGCGCCGCTCGCTGGCGCGCAGGCCAATCTCGCGCCCAGTTCCGCGACGACCACAGCCACGCCGGCGAGCGCGATCGCGCACACCGAGCAAGAACAAGCGCTGCAGTCTAGCAGTCTAACCACCTTGCGGGACGTAATCGCTCGTGAGGGAGGGCCGGCATTTGCCGAGTTTTCTCTGCAACTGGAGGCGCTCAGCGAGGCCGTCCCCGACGCGGAAGTGCGACAGCGCGCCGCGCTCAGCGTGCTCGCTCGAAAGGGCTTCTCGCTCGATCAACTGCTGCATGAACTGCGACTGGCCCTCGCTGCGCTCAGCGAGCAGGAGCGCCTGTTCCTCGACAAGCTCGAGCAGCGCCGAGCCGAGCTTACGAAGCTCACCGCACAGGCCGAGATCGAGCACGAGCGTGCTTGCGACGAAGCCAAGCGCGAGATCGCACGACTGGAGCAGGCGCTCGAGCTGCAACACGAACTCATGACGCGCGCAACGAGCGCACGCGACGAACAACGGCGCGAGCAGCTGGCGGCGAGCGAACTCCTCGAGCTCAAGCAACGCGCCTTCGACGCCGCTCATCGCAAGCTCGTTCGCGAATACGAAACCCAATGCCAGCGGCTTGCGCGAGAGCCCAGTGAGAAACAGTGATGACCACACGCAAAGTCAGCTCAAAGAAGACCTTTCTCGAGCGACCCGAAGGCAAGGTCGGGCTCGCCGCAACCACACTTGGTGTCGCAGCGGCCGGCTACGGCGTCTTTCTGGCGCTGCCGACGCTGATCACGTTCGTTAGCAACCTGCTCGAACTGGCCGCGCTCT
>JAEUAF010000898.1 GCA_019695485.1 Sorangium sp. | reverse complement strand
CGCGGAGCCTTGCAAGCTCGTCGCGTTGTTCCGCGAGCGGCCAGCTGAGCTCCGCATAGACGTCGTCGAACAGCGTTTCGACCTCGAGCGCCGGGGCCGCTTCGACGGAAGCTAGCGCGACGTCGATCTCGGCATCGAAGGCTTGCTCGAGGCGCTGTTCGGGATCCGTGTCGAGCCCGATGCTCTGGAGGTGGCGCTGGAGTCGGGCGATAGGGTCCGTGCTGCGCGCCATCTCGACCTCTGCGACCTCACGGTAGCGCGTCGGGTCGTCGGACGACGAGTGCGGCCCTATTCGGTAGGTGACGCACTCGATCAAGGTTGCGCCGGCACCGGCCCGGGCCCTGGCGAGCGCCGACTCGAGCGCTTCGTGCACGGCGAAGACGTCGTTGCCGTCGACGAGATCGGCGGTCACGCCATAGGCCGTTGCTTTGATGGCAAAGTTTGGCGCGGCAGTCTGGCGCGCAGACGGCAGACTGATCGCGTATTGATTGTTCTGGCACACGAACACCACCGAGGCGCGAAAGACGCCAGCAAAGTTCAACGCCGCGTGAAAGTCCGGATGACTCGTGGCGCCGTCACCGAGGAACGCCAACATCACGGCGTCCCGCCCCAGCCGTCGCGCTGCGAGCGCGGCTCCGACCGCATGCGGAAGCTGCGTACCGATCGCGCTCGACCAGGACACGTGAGAGATGCCGCGACTCGCATGATGGCTGGGCATTTGGCGCCCCTTCAGGATGTCGAGCGAATTGCCGAAGAGCTGCGCGATGAACTCCAATAGCGACAGCCCTCGCACGAAGCCGAGCGCGCTTTCGCGGAGCGCCGGAAACACCCAATCCGACGCGCGCAGCGTGAGGGCAGCCACGACCGGGGCCGCCTCTTGTCCGGTGCACGCACCGTAAAAGCCGATGCGTCCCTGGCGCTGAAGCGCCAGCATGCGCTCATCGAGCCGCCGCACGCGACGAAGCTCACGATGCACACGCGCGACGAACTCGCGATCCAGCGCCGGGGCATAAGCGCGTTCCAGCTTGCCACTTTGGCCCAGGATGCGTCGCATCGAGAGGGCGGGCTCGGCGCTTGCCGCGCTCATGGCTGGGGTTCGGTGGCGGCGAGCTGCTCGAGGGCCTCACTGATCGCAGCTGCGTCGGCGCCACCGCGGCGCGCACGCAGCGCTTCGATGTGCGGCCTTGCTTCCACGAGGCCAGCACGACCCGCGGCCGCCACAGCCAAAGTCCGAGCATCGAAGGTCCACGCTGAAAGGCCGCGCAGAATACTCGTTCTCGCGCGCTCGTCTCCGAGTCGCGCGAGCGCGATGCGCGCGTGATAACCCTGGGGATCGCGCCCGAACCAACGAAACGCCCGCCGCGTGAGCAGAGGGATCGCGAATGGCAGCCGGAGGCGTGCCGCGGCCTCGATGGCGGCTTGCTCGTCGTCAGCGCGCACGTCGGGGATCTTGGAAGCCAGCAGGTCGTGCAGCACCGCTTGCCCGGCAGCGTCACCGAAATGCGCCAGACATAGGGCCGCTGCACAGCGCACGTGCGCGACTCCATCGCCCAGGGCGCTCCGCGCGCGCGCGCGCAGCAGATCCGGAAGCTCACCGCTCGCCCACTCCGCCTCCGCCAGGCGAAACGCGATGCGGCGCACCTCGGGATCGGGGTCGACCGTGCCCTCGATGATCGCCTGCGGGGCGCGCTGCGCGCCGATCTGGTGGAGCGCCAACAGGGCTTGAAAGCGCTCCGCCGGCGCTTCGGCACGTTCAGCCGCCTCGAGTGCCTGAATCACCTCGGCATGATCCTTCGTCGCGAGCTCTCCCAGAGCGAGCAGCGCCATCTGACGCACTTCGCCCGAGGCATCGCCGCCGGCCAAACGCAGCAAGTGAATCACGGCGCGTTCGACCCCGGCGTCGGCGAGTCCCAGCGCGCCCGCCGCACGCACTTGCGCCGAGTCATCCTTCAGCGCCTGAACGAGAGCGGAGGCAGCCTCGCCTTCACCCGCTCGAGCGTGGCGAGCCAGGTCGCGTAGCGCCGAGATTCGAACCTCGGGGCGAGTGCTCAGCAGATCTCGCAAGGACGCCCCGAGCGATCGCGGAAGCAGCCCAAGCTCGAACATCAGCCGCCAGCGCCACCATCCGCGCCACCAGCACCTGCAGAAGGCGTTCCGCCCTGACCGGTGGTCCCGCCGCCCTCGGTGACGAGGTTTCCGCCACCGGCGACACCTTCAGGCAACCCGCAAATCTCGTCGCTGGGACCTGCGCCGCCAGCGGAAACGGAAGCCGAAGCGGACGCCGGCACTACGCAGACCTTGCCGGAGCCGGAGCGATCGATGAGGAGAGCATTCCAGGCGTTCGGCTGATACGGTGTATCGAGGTTTTCGCAAACGTATCCGCTTCGACAGTCGCTGTTGGAACCGCAATTTGCGAGACAGTAGCTGCGAGTCAGACGCGACAACCCATTGTAGCTTCGGCAAAGCGGCAGCGACGACACCTCGGTATCGAACGCGATGCACGCGGAGTCCGACGGGCATGAGCCGGGCTCGCAGTTGAAGACCGTGCAGTAGCCGCCCGGCTGCGTGATGTCACACAAGCGATCGCCCGTCTGCGAACAGTCGACGGAGGTCTTGCACGCGTCACCGATTTGCGGCTTGCAAGCGACGCCGACCACGAAAAGGACGAGGACCAAGAGCAAACGGAGCGGGTCACGGGCCATAGGCGCGCGGACTCTACACCAGGAAAGCGGCAAGGGCCCGCCCCGAGCGCCTGCGAGCGGTCCGGCCGACGCGCCGCCAGAGCGGCCACCCCCCCTGTCGCCTACCGATTTTTCTTCGGCGGGCCGGGCTCCCCTATTCGCGCGCACCTGCCAATTGCGCTAGTACGGGCGCGGTATGGCCACGCGCATCACCGACGAATGCATCAACTGCGGCGCCTGCGAGCCCGAGTGCCCAAACAACGCGATTTCGCAGGGCGACGACATCTACGTCATCGATCCCGAACTCTGCACGGAGTGCGTCGGGTTCTACGAGCAAGAAGCCTGTCAGGCAGTCTGCCCGGTGGAGTGCTGCCTACCGGACCCCGCGCATGAAGAGGCGGAGCCGACCCTCGTCAAGCGGGCGCTGGCGCTGCATCCGGACGACACTGAGCTCGCCGGGCGCGTCGCCTCGGGCTCCTTCCCTTCCCGCTTCCGCAAATAGCAGACTGCCTGAGTCGCGCGTCGCGACCCAGGCAAAATCCACCAAAAGAAGAGCGCTCAGGCCTTCTTCAGCTTCGCGGTGAGCGTTTCCTCGCCCTTCTTCCAGTTGCAGGGGCAGAGTTCGTCCGTCTGCAAGCCGTCGAGAACGCGCAAGATCTCGTCAACGTTGCGGCCAACGGAAAGGTCGTTGGCAGCCGCGAAGCGCACGACCCCTTCCGGGTCGACGATGATGGTGGCGCGCAGGGCGACGCCCGCCTCGGGGTGCAGAATGCCGAGCGACTGGGCAAGCGCGGGCGAGTAGAAGAGCAGCGCGTGCTTGAGGTTCTTCAGATCCGCGTGGTTCAGGCGCCAGGCGAGATGTGAATGCTCATTGTCGGTCGAGCCGCCGAGCACCACCGCGTCACGCTCCTCGAACGCCTTCAACTTGGTGTCGAAGTCGACGATCTCGGTCGGACAAACGAAGGTGAAGTCCTTCGGGTAGGAGTAGAGTACCAGCCACTTGCCCGGGAAGTCCTTCGAGCTTATCTGCTTGAATTCCTTGCCCTTCTCGACGCCAACACAGGCTGCAGTGCGGAACTCGGGGAGTTTTGAGCCGGGGACGATCATGGTATTTCTCCTTTAGTTACTGTGGCTTACGGGCTTTGGCCCCGCCATTGAACTTATCTTGATGTAGACTTAGTCTAAGTACTGGTGCTCGTCAAACCCCTAAGTGCGTCTCGCGGAGGAGTCGAGCTGACGAATGGCTGAGGGCCGACAGGCGGGAACCACAGGGGTAGGCTTTTCGCGGATGTAGGCGCGGCTGCGCTTGCCCGCCGGCGAGGCACTCTCTATGGTTAGGGTCGTGGGAGCATCGATCCTGCACACTGGCCTCGCGGCCCTGGCGCTAGCGGTCTCCGCATGCTCTGGGTCGGCAGCGCCGTACACGTCCGACGCGGATCGTGGAAGCACGCACGCGATCGTGACTGTGGAGCGGCGGGATCTGCTCGGAACGCCAGCGGTCTCCGAGGCAAAGGCGTTTGCAAGCTTCGTGCACACGCCGCCCGAGGTCGACGTCGCAGCGGTGAGTCGCCTCACTGGCCTGGAGCTTGCGCTGCCCGACGCCGGCCAATGCGCGCTCGGCGGCACGCGCCGCGACGTCGGCGTGGCGTTGAGTCCGCTGCGCCGCGTGGAGTTGCTGGCCGCGGGGGACGTCGCGCTCGAGACGCCGGAAGGCCGCGTCGAACTCGCGCCGCGTGCATTTCCCGCGGTCACCGATCTTCTGGCGGGCGTCGTCTACACGACGCGAGATCGCTCGGCCATGCTTCCGCCTGGTGAAGCGTACGCGCTCACGGCAGCCGGTAGCGGCTCGCTCGCGCCGCTCGCCATGAGCGCGGAGGCGCCCCCTGCCCTAACGCAGGTAACGCTGAACGGCGTGCCACTGGCCCCTGAAGCGGCGCTCCGACGCGGTGGCGCCGA
>JAEUAF010000830.1 GCA_019695485.1 Sorangium sp. | reverse complement strand
TCGCGGTGCACGATGCCGAGCGCGTGGGCTGCGGCAAGCGCTGACAGCAGCTCACCGCTAAACTTGAGCGCCTCGAGCAATGGCAAGCGCCCGCGCTCCGCGAGCTCTGCTGAGAGTGAGCGCCCGGGTAGGAACTCCGTGATGACGTAGGGGCGACCGTCCGTAGTGGTGCCGAACCCGGCAACGGAAAGGACGTTCGGGTGATTCAGTCGCCCGAGCGCCTGCGCTTCCACGCGCATGCGGTCGACGATCTGCGCGTCGCTCGCCAACGCTCGGTGCGGCACCTTGGCGACGAATTGCTTGCCCATGGCGCGATGGGCGACCAGGAACACCTCGGCCATCCCGCCAACGGCCAGCGGCCGCACCAAGCGGTACGGCGAGCCCTCGAACAGATCGAGCTCGGCACCTTTGGCCGTTGCCGGGACTGGGCGAATGCTGGACATCTGTGGAGCCGACGGATTCTTCCTACCAGCCGAATCGAGGGGGGGCGAGGCTGTGTCAGATCGGGCTTGGCTTGAAGGGTGAGTGCGTTCCTCAAACAGTCGACTGCCTGTAGTCGGCTCTAACGAGCGAGCGGTTGCAAAGAATCGTTCCGCGGCTTCGCTTTTCAGCTGACGAGCGGCGGCTTGATGACCCTCCCGGCTGGCAAAAGCGCATGTCGCGGTCGATTGTCAGCAACTGGGGGCCGCGGCTGGTCGATATATTTGGGTAGATGTCCCAGACACAGCGAGCCGCCCGACGAGCTGAAGACGTGGTTCGGCTTCTCGATGGCACCCCCTACCGGCTGGTGCGCGCGTTGGGGCGGGGGGCCATCGGCGAAGTCTATGAAATCGAACACACCTTCCTCGGTCGTCGGCTGGCCCTGAAGGTGTTGCACGCGGTGGCGGCGGACGGCGTCAGCGCCGATCGCATGCGGGTGGAAGCGCAGGTGCTCGGGCGGATTCGGCATCCGGGCGTCGTTGACGTGATCGACTTTTGGACGGCTCCGAATGGGCGCCCGTGCATCGTGATGGAGCTGCTCGAAGGGCGCACGCTCGCTGAGCGCTTCGAAGGCCACGCCCAGCTCGCCGAGCCGGACGTCGTCGATCTGGGAGTGCAAGCGCTGTCGGCGCTCGCCGCAGCGCACGCGCTGGGCATCGTGCATCGCGACTTGAAACCGGAGAACCTCTTCCTGCACGCGCCCGAAGGCAGAAAGCCCGTGCTGAAGATCTTGGACTTCGGGCTGGTGCGCGTGCTGCCGACGAGCGGCCCGGAGACGGCGCCGGTGCTCGCCATTCGGACCAAAACGGGCGCGCTCGTGGGCTCGCCTCGCTACATGAGCCCGGAAGCGCTGCGGGGCGAGCGGGTCGACGCGCGCGCCGATCTCTATTCGCTCGGCATCATCTTGTATGTGGCGCTGACGGGCACAGGGCCTTTCGATGAGGAGGCCGGGCCTCCGGTTCCGCCTTCAGCGCTGCGCCCTGACGGACTCTCGCCCGCTATGGACGCGCTCGTTCTGCACGCCATCGCGACGCACATGGACGATCGATTTCAGAGCGCTGAGGAATTCCTCGGTGAGCTCACCCGTTTGCAAGTCCCCACGCGATAGCGCGCACTCGAACCCAGCGGTGGCGCATGCTACCTTCAATCCCCACAGCGAGGCGGTTATGGATCCAAGTGGTCAATCTGAGTCGAGAGAGCGGCTGCTCAACCTGTTTTGCTCGCCGCTGAACGAGGCATGGCGCGTCTACCTCGGCCCTGCCTGGTTGCCGCCGTACCTGTCCCCCTTCTTCGATGCGGACGGCGAGGCGTACCCAGTGCTGCTCGATTTCGAAGAGCTCGATCGCCAGATGCAGAAGCAGGGAGCCGCGTTCGAAAAGCGCGTGGCCAAGACCGGAGGCATCGAACTCACCGCGCGCGGCGCGTCGGCCAAGGTCTTGGCAACCTGGCTTTCGACGGCCTTTGCGAGCAGCACGCACCTCCCGGGTGCCAATCAGGGACGCGCCGCGGGATGACCAGCACTAAAGCTCGCGGCGCAAGAGTTTCGTGAGTCGTTGAATCGCGCGCGCATGCAGCCGACTCGCCCAGGATTTGCTCATCCCGACGTCCGCGGCGATGTCTTCCAAGAGCTCATCTCCGAAATAGTGACGGCGCACGACCTGGGCCTCATCGGCAGCCAGGAAATCCAGCGCCTTCTTCACCTCAGCCAGGAGCTCGGCCCGCTCGAGGGATTGCTTGTGGTTCTCGCTTTCCGGCGGGGCATTGTCGGCGCGACGCGCCGCTTCCTCCGCCGCAATTACGGCTGCTGTGGCCATGCCAGCCAGCTGCGCGGCAATCGAATCTTCGAGGCTGGCCGCGTCGCCTTGTGCCTGCTGCGTTCCAGTGCTGGGAGTCGCGTTGAGTGTTGACTCCCTGAACTGCAGCGTTGCGCGCGCCATCGCCACGCGCTCGTACATTCGGCGCGACAGCGCGCCGTGCCTACGCACGCTGTCGAGCATGGCGCCGCGCACCCGGTACTGCGCGTACGCCTTGAAGGGCGTGCCGCTCTCCGGATCGAATCGGCGCGCGGCTTCCCAGAGCCCCTCGCGCCCCGCGCTCATCAGATCGTCGTACTCGACTGACGCGCCGAGCGAACCCCGGACCCGTCGGGCCACGACGTCCACCAAGTCGAGCTCGGCGTGAAACCGAGCCAGCACCTCGGGCGCATCCCCGGTTGTCACGCGAACGTCGCTCATGCCCCGGAGTGCAAGCGGGTCGTGGCCTTGCCAGCGGAATCGCCAGCGCTGATCGCGTTCATGACGTGGGCTCCGCTGGGGACTGCCCCGTCAGTCGGAGGACGCTTTCAGCGAGGTCTGGATCGGAGCGCAGGGACTCGAGAAGCACCTCCCGAACGGTCTGGAGCCGCTCCTCCGACACGCGCCCCTTCAGGTGGGCGACGGCAGTGTCGACCTGCGCTTCCAAGTAGTCGTCTAGCGTGATCTCGCCACGGCGGAAGCTGGCCAGTGCCTCACTGACGGGCCGCTCCAATGGCCCATTGGGCGCAGCGTTCGGTGCCCCGGAAGTCGACATAGGCACGAGTCTAGCGCGCGCCCTCGCGAGCGGGGACTCGTTTTCAGGGCGACGTCGCTTTTTTTGAAACTGATGCCGCCGGGTGGTCGATGAACAGAGTGCGGGCAATCGCCCCGTCGGCCCTGTGCGGACTTGCACGGCAGAGGCCGGGATGCGCGAACCGCTCCGCGATTTGCGCCAATGCGAAGGAGCGCCCATGTCCGCCGAACCGGAAACGATGAGAGAGGTCGTCAAAGATCTACTGGCCAACGGCGCGGGAGCGCTGCTCGAACTCCAAGAACTGCAATATGCGGTCATCGAGATCTTGCGGAGCCTCGCTGAGCTGAGTCTCGCCGCGCGCGGCCTCTGTCGGGAAATGGAAGGACTTGAGTCCGCGGGATCAGTGCGCGCTGGCTCGTCGGTGCCCGCGGCGCAGGAGCGCGCCGTCGCGCTGAACACGCTGGCGCAGCAGATCCTCGAGGCGTTTCGTCAGATTGATATGGGGATAGAGGCGTGGGGGCTGAGCGGCGCGGACGACGAGTCGCCGCTGCCGCCAACGGTGACGCGAAGGCATTGATCGAGAAAGGAAGCGCTGAGGTAACACCATGAACGAAGAACACAAGAATCTCGAAGCACCAGCGAAGCGACGCCTGCCGTGGTGGGTATGGTTGCTGATAGGCCTGGGGATTTCCGTACCGGGATGCGGCGTCCTGACCGCCTTGGCCATTTACGGCGTCCGAGGCTACGTGGAGGAGGCGAGGGTCGTAGAAGGCAAACAGCTGCTCGGCGTGCTGGCGACGGGGATCGCCCACTGCGGATCGTTGCCGGGCGCCAACGGGACGCCACCTCGCCTGCCGCCGTCGTCCAACCCCGTGCCTCGCGATCCGGCGCGAGGCATGAAGTACCAGAGCGTAGCGACCGATTGGAGCTCGGAGGAAGCCTTTCGCTGTGCCGGCTTCTCTCTTCAGCAGCCCCAGTACTTCGCCTACCAATGGGAAACCAAGTCACCGACAGCTGGCGTCGTGGTCGCATGGGCCGACCTCGACGGTGATGGCAATGTGGACCACCGGTTCGAGCAGGCGGTCGACTGCGCGTCGGCCTCCGGTTGCTCGGTGGGTCAGCTCGTCGAGCGATGAGCGGCGGCGTGTCCGTTCGCGGTTGCGGTGAGCGCGGTCGAGGGGCAATCTGAAGCCTCGGACGGCTGCTACGTGGGGACAGGTGCGGATACAGCGGGCACCGCCCTTGGCTATTTTCGCAACAGCAAGTGACCATCCTTTGTGGCCCGCTCGCGCCGCTGCACGTTCGTGATCTCGATCTCGCCGCGCTTGTACAAGTCCCAGGCTATCTGGCCGAGCTCGGCGCGCGTCAGGTGGAGCGCCTCAAGCAGTTCGGGCCAGACTGAACCAAACGTCACCGTTCGCGTGGTCTCAATCTTCGAGAACAAGGCACCCTCTGCATCGCGCATACCCTGGTCGTGGAGCGAGTCGTAGTGAACGTCCGTCGCAGGTGGTGCCTCAAGAAGCGACAGCTGACCGGTTCGCCTCTCGTTTTCACGAACGGAAGCCTTGTCACGAACGACGGCTGCTTCACTCCCAATCACCTTTTTCTCGATATCGCGAAAGAGCGAGAGAACTTCTGGTGCTTTCCCACCAACTACGAGTCGGAATTTTGTCCGTGCCATAGTCGGATGCGGAATTGCTAGATCTGCGGCGTGGGGGATACGGCAGAGCTCTTT
>JAEUAF010000818.1 GCA_019695485.1 Sorangium sp. | reverse complement strand
CGGATCCCGGTCCCCACGAGGTCGTGGCCGGAGCGCCTGGCGTCGCCGCTGCACCAGGAGATGTTGGCTGCGGCGCATTGGGATCCGGCGTGAGCACCAGCGTGACGTCTTGGTGTCCCCCCTCGGCGAGCGTCACCGTGGCCTTCGCTTGCAGCTGACCAGGCGCTCCGGCCACGACCTAGTGCGGACCGGGATCCGTCGGGCGCTCTGCGCCGATCAGCGCCGCGGGAACGCTCGCACCGTCGACCGTCACAGTCGGCGTGACCGTCATCGGCTCAACCTTGACGGTCAGATAGGCGATGCGCGGCAGCGCGCTGTCGAGGACTTTGTGCGCGCGTTCCTGCGCAGCCTTGAAGGCGGCGGGGGCGTTCGGCGCCAGGGGTTCGCGGACCACCCGATTCAGGTTCTCCGTACCGAGCACGATGTGCCCGACCGCCACTTGGCACTCGCCGAGCCGACCCAGAATCGTGGGCGCGTGATAGAGCGCTTCCGCGCGCTCGAGCTTCTCAATGGCGTCGGCGCACTTGCCGTCGTCCGCCAGCCGAATGCCTTGCACGCCCAGGGAGCGTGCAGCCGCGATGTCCTCCGCCTGGGCCTCGGCGGCAGCAACAGAGGGGAGAATCAGCAGGCCCAGCGAGGTCAGAACAAATAGCGAGCGTCGCATCGTAATTTTCCGAGGAGACCCGCTTTTACCCTGCCTTCGGGCGGAGCAGAAGGGGCCGCTCGTGTCGCCCCCCGCTTCGAGTGCAGCTCCGTGCCGGCTCAGAAGCCGAGATCGGTCGAAGAGCCGCGTGATTTGGCGCGCACTCGTGGCGCGCTGCGGGGCGCGGCTCCGGGCGCAGGCCTTGGCTTGGCTTGGCTTGGGGGCGCGCTCGAGGTCACGGGCGCGCTCGTTGCTGGCGCACTTGGGGCCTCCGCGGGGGGTAGGCTGGGAGCCTCGATGGCCTTTGGCGGTGGCGCCGCCGTCGCTAGGCCCGGCGTCGCGGCGAGCGCTGAGGTCCGGGCGTTGATGCTGACCGCGGGAGGCGCAGCGACGGGAGCGCGCGTGCGAAGCATGAAGGCCGCCGCGAGCGCGGCCAACAGCGCGAACGCGCCAGCGGCCGTCCGCTTGACGCCGAGCGAGTACGTCGCCGACTGCGACTTGGCCTCGTGTACGGTGAGCACCGAGGGCGCGCTATCGGTGCTGCTCCGCGTCGCGGCTTCGGGGCGCGCTGGCGCCTGTTGCTGCGCGAGGAAGCTCCCGGAGCCGTCGGTGCTGATCGCGCGGGTTTGAGGGCCGAGCGGCGCCGCGTGACCCCGGATCGTGCCTGATGGCCCGCGGAAGTCCTGGGGTGGGTTGGCGCGCAGCAGCAACGGCATATCGCCACCCACGGCGATCTGAAGTTGTTCGATCAATTCGTCGGCGCTCTGAAATCGCGCTTCCGGCGTGCGCGCGCAGCAGCGTTCGAACCAGGCCGCCACGGCGTCCGAGACGAACGGAGCCGCTTGTTTCAGGTCGGGCAGTGGCTCCGTGCAAATCGAAATCAAGATGTTACCGAAGGTGTCGCCGTCGAACGCGTAGCGGCCCGTCAGCATGTTGAAGAAGCACACGCCGAGCGCATAAAGATCGGTGCGATGATCGACGCTGCTCGCCCCGCGAACTTGCTCGGGGCTCATGAACAGAGGGGTCCCCAGCACGGCGCCAGTCTTGGTCGTCGACTTGTCGCGCTGCTCGTCCACCTTGGCGATCCCGAAATCGAGCACCTTGGCGGTCCAGCCGAGCTCGTCCTCGTCGTTGCGCGCAAGGAAGATGTTCCCCGGCTTCAAGTCGCGGTGCACGATGCCACGCGCGTGGGCTCGCGAGAGGGCGCGCGCCACCTGCGCCGTGATGCGCACGGCGTCGTGCAGTTGTAGCCCGTGTTCGCGATCGAGCCGCGCCTCGAGGGTCTCCCCGTCGAGATACTCCATCACGATGTACGGCGTGCCCTGTTCGGTTTCACCGTCGTCGTAGACTTGCACGACGTGGCGTGACTTGAGGCGGGCGGCGGCTTTGGCCTCTGTGCTGAAGCGGATGCGTGCTTCGACCGACTGCGCGTGCTCCGCCGCGATGAGCTTGATGGCCACGCGCTGTCCGAGCGTGAGGTGCATCGCGCTCCAAACCGTCCCCATCGCGCCTTCGCCGAGCTTGCGTTCGAGCCGGTACTTGCCCCCGAGGATCTCCCCGGCTCTCGTGCTCGTAGAAACGCCGTTCACTGGCTGGCCCACAACCCACCATTCTACGCTTCTTCCCTAGCTTTCTGCCAGGCAGCGCGAGCGATTTCAGGTTCCCTTCTCAGTGGAACGGGTCTCTGCCCACCTTCAGGCCACCCCTTTCAGGCGCCGAAGGCGCACGCCCCGCGCTTTCGAACCGTTAGCAGCGAGGAGCCGCTGCCGGCCTCGGCCCGACCGCAGAGTGAGACGACGCGCCCACCCTCAACCGTAGCGGCCCTCGATGTACTCGGCCGTCTTGGGGTTTGCCGGGTTCAGAAAGAGCTCGGCCGTGCTGCGGTGCTCGACCAGCTCGCCCATCAGCATGAAGATGCACTCATCGCTGGCGCGCCGTGCTTGAGCCATGTTGTGGGTCACGATCACGATCGTGTAGCGCCCGCGCAGCGCCCACATCAGCTCCTCGATCGCCCGCGTGCCTTCGACGTCGAGCGCTGAACACGGCTCGTCCATCAAGATGATTTCGGGCTTTACCGGCAGCAAGCGCGCGATGCAAAGCTTCTGCTGCTGCTCGAGCTGAAGGCCGGTGGCGCGCTGCTCGAGCCGGTCCTTGAGTTCGTTCCAAAGGCCGACCTCGGTCAGCGCCAGTTCGACCGCGGCGTCGAGCTGAGACTTCGAGAGCTGTCGGCGATCGTGATGGATACGCATGCCGAACACGATGTTCTCGTAGATCGAGATCGGCAGCGGATTGGGACGCTGGAACACCATGCCCACCGACTTCCTGAGCTCGATCAGCGAGACGTCGGGGTCATAGATGTTCTTGCCCAAGATTTTGATTTCGCCCGTCGTGCGCACGTAACCGTAGCGCTCGTTGACGCGGTTGAAGCAGCGGAGCAGCGTGGTTTTGCCGCAACCGGAGGGGCCAATCAGCGAGGTGATTTCCCCACGCTTGATATCGAGGTCGATGCCCTTCAGGGCCTGGAAGTCCGCGTACCAGAGGTTCAATGCACGAGTGACGATACCGGGGTCTGCCTCCGTGCGTAGCGCGGCCGAGGTCATCCGAAAATCCCATTCACGTAGTCGTAGGTCTTCTGGCTCTGGGGCTTGTTCGAGAAGACGACGTCGTTCTTGCCGACTTCGACGATGTCGCCGTTCCACAGGAACATGGTGCGGCTCGCCAGGCGTCGGGCTTGTTGCACCAGGTTCGTGACCAAAATGATGGTCATGTCGCGCTTCAGCTCCTTCAGCACGTCCTCGATGCGCATCGTCGTGACTGGGTCGATCGCGATCGAAAACTCATCGAGGCACAGGATCTCGGGCTCGTGCGAGAGGGCGCGCGCAATGGTCAAGCGCTGTTGCTGTCCCCCTGAGAGCTTGGTGCCGAGGCTGTGCAGCCGATCCTTTACCTCATCCCACAGCGCCGCCTGGGTCAAGCAGCGCTCGACGAGCGCATCGAGCGCGGATTTGTCGCGAAAGCCCGCCGCGCGCGGCGCGAACGCCACGTTGTCGTAAATGCTGAGCGGAAGCCCCACCGGCAACGGCGCCACCATGCCCACCCTGCGCCTGAGCTCGTAGACGTTCTTGATGGCGTCCACGTTCAGCCCGTCGATCTCGATCACGCCCGACGCCTTGGCCTTGGGCACGAACTCGATGGTCCGGTTCAAGCAACGCAAGAGAGACGACTTTCCCGACTGGGCGGGCCCGATCACCGCAAAGATCTCGTTTTTTTGGACCTCGAAGGAGATGCCGTTCAGCACCTGCTTGCCAGCGTACGAAAGACGTAGATCTTTGACGCTGATCTTGGGGGCTTCTAAGGGCGCGGCTACCATTTCTTTCGAGACCTCAAGTAGGAGCGCACCACGATGGCGGTCAGGTTCACCGAGAGCACCGCGCCCAGCAAAACGACGGCGGTCGCGTACGGCAGCGCTTTGGGGGCGTCGGTGACCTGTGTCGTGATCGTGAAGAGGTGCATGGAGAGGGCCATGCATTGATCCCAGATGCTGTAGGCGAAGATATCGCCCTCGGGAACCTTCTTGAAGAACACCGCGCCCGTGAACATGATCGGCGCCGTTTCACCGGCCGTCCGCGAGACCTGCAGGATGACGCCGGTCAGGATGCCGGTGATGGAGTTTGGTAGCACGATGCGGCGGATGGTTTGCCAGCGCGTGGCTCCGACGTTCCAACATGCTTCGCGAAACGCGAGCGGCACGGCGCCGAGCGACTCCTTGGTGCTGGCGATGATCACCGGCAGAGTCATGACCGCGAGCGTCAAGGACGCCGCCAAAATCGAGCGCCCGATGCCCGCGAACAGCACGAACGCGCCGAGGCCGAACAGCGCGTGCACGATGCTCGGCACACCCGCCAAGTTTACCACTGCCAAGTTGATGACGCGCGTAAACCAGCTCTCTCTCGCGTACTCGTTCAGGTAGACCGCCGCCAAGACACCGACTGGCGCAGCGATCAGGAGCGAGACCGTCACCAAGTAGATGGTGCCGAGCAACGCCGACCAGATCCCGCCCTCGCGCATGCCGCCGGTCGGGTTGGTGGTCAAAAACTCGAACGACAAGAGCGGCGCGGCTTCCCACACCAGGTGTGTGATGATCAGCAGCAGCGGCGTGACCATGCACAGCGCCATCGCGCCGAACACGCACTTGGCGACCAGTTCGGCACGCGCTTTGCGGCGGACGAGCGGGGTTTCCGTGAACATGCCCGGGGGCCCCTTCACTTGCGGCGCACGCCCTTCACGATCAAATCCGCCGTCAGGTTGACTGCGAAGGTGATCGAGAACAGCAGGATGCCGATTAGAAACAGCACTTGATAGTGTGGTGACCCGACTGACGCCTCGCCGAGCTCGGCGGCAATCGTCGCGGTGAGGGTTCGAACCGGATCGAACACGCTGTGCGGAATGTTGACGGCGTGGCCCGTTGCCATCAGGACGGCCATGGTTTCACCGACGGCGCGACCCACGCCGAGCAACACCGCGGCGAGCAAGCCGTTCTTAGCCGCGGGCACCAGCACCCTGTAAATCACCTGCCAGCGCGTGGCGCCGAGCGCTACCGCTGCCTCACGGAACGAATCGGGGACGGCCTTTAGCGCATCCTCGCCGATGCTCACCATGATGGGCACGCTCATCAACGCCAACAACAGGGCACCGTTCAGCACGTTGAGCCCCACTGGTACGTGAAACACGGTCTGGATCAGCGGATTCATCACGCTGATCCCGATGAATCCCCAAACCACGGAGGGGATGGCCGCGAGCAACTCGATGACGATCTTGAGCCCTTCCTTGGCGCGTTTATCGCAGAATTCGGAGACGAAGATCGCCGCGCCCAGCCCGAACGGCACGGCGATCAGCATGGCCGTCGTGGTCACGCTCAGGGTCCCGACGATCAGCGAGAGCACGCCGTAGCGCACGTTGCTGCGGGAGGTCGGATACCACTCGGTGCTCGACAGGAACTTCCACAGGCTAAAGTCACCGAACAGTAGCCCCACCCCCTCGCGCAAGACGAAGAAGAAGATCCCGAACACGAAAAGGATGGCGCTGATTCCGCAGAGCCGGATCACCCATTCGAGAACGTGCTCGGTGAGGGATTCGACCATTCTGCGGCGCGCGGCGTCGCCACCCGGCGCCATGCTGCGTCGGGTGGGCTGTGCGCCTAGCGTGACCACTTCGTGCTCCATGGCTGCCTCGTCAGTCAGGTCGCTGCTACTTCTTGTTGAGCGGCACGTAGCCGGATTTTTCGACGATCTTTTGACCGGGCTCAGCCATGATCCAGCTGAGGTAGGCCTTGACCTGGGGGTCCGGCTCGCCGGGCGTATACATGAAGAGCGGGCGGGAGATCGGGTACGTCTTGTCGAGCACGCTGGCGATGGCCGGCATCACCGCGGGCTCGCCCTTCTTCTTCGAGACCTTGACGATCTTCACGTCTCCAGTGGCGTAGCCGAGGCCGCTGTAGCCGATCGCGCCGGGCGTCTTCGCCACGAGCTCGACCACGTCCTTCGAGCCGTTCATGTCGAGCGAGCCCGACTTGTAGTCGGCCTTCTTGCAGATCACGACCTCACGGAAGTAGTGGTACGTCCCGGAGTTGTTCTGGCGGCTGACACGGATGATGTCGTCGCTCTTGGCGCCGGGGATGCTCTTGATTCCGAGATCGGACCATTTGTTGAACTTGCCGCCTTCGCGGTAGATCTCCGAGAGATCCTCGAGGCTGATTTCTTCGATCGGATTCGACTTGCTGACGTAGATGGCGAGGCCGTCGTAGCCGACCATGAACTCTTGGGGTTCCTTGCCGGTCTGCTTCTTGGCCTTCTCGAGCTCTTCCGGCTCGAGCTTACGGCTCGCGTTGGCGATGTTGGCGGTGCCGTTGATCAGCGCCGCAATGCCGACGCCCGATCCACCCCCGGACACTTCGATCGATACGTTTGGCGCGAGCTTGCCGTATTCCTCGGCCCAGGCTTGCGCCAAGTTCACCATCGTGTCGGAGCCGATGTTCTGGATCGACTCTTTCTTCTTGTCAGTGGGCGCTGCGGTCGCAGACGAGACCGTGGCTTCAGTCGTCTCGGTTTTGCGCTTGCAAGAGGCACCCAATAGACCGAGCGCGAGTAGGGCGGCGCCGCTCCAACGGAGCATCAGCGTGGCGTTAATCATATCGTGTTTCTTCCTTCAGTTGTTCTGGTCACCGAGGATCGCCTGGACCAGGTCACGAATGTGGGCTTTGAGAAATTTGTAGGTCTCTTCGTAGGCCGCGCGAACTTCTTCGCTCGAGCCTTTGACCTGCGATGGATCCGGGATGCTCCAGTCCAAACACACGGCCTTGGTTGGTGGCGGCGGAAATACGCGCTGCGCGTCTTTCGCCAGCGCCACGATGATTTGATAGTGGTCGAGGTGCGGGATCTGATCGACGGCCTTCGAACTCGCGCGCGAAATGTCGAGCCCCTTGTCCCGCAAGAACAGCATCGTCGTGGCGTCGACCGGCTTGCGCTCGAGGCCCGCGCTGGTGAACACGAACTTAGGCTGCTGTTGCAGGTTTCCGATCGCTTCAGCCATCTGACTCAAGCACGAGTTGTCTTCGTCGACGAACAGCATCCGAAACATGTCGCTGCCGGCGTGCTTCAGGTACTCGCCGGTGCACATGTAGAGCGTCTCCTGACAGATGCTCTTGGCTTGATCGGCGACGCGCTCCAGCCGGTTGACGATGTTCATCAGCGGAGCGAGCGCTTCGAGCGGCATCTTGCCGGCCTGGATGAGGCCGATCAAATCCGCGCTGAGGTCGTGACGTAGGCGATCGACGATCTCCTCCGTCTCCATGGTCTTCTTTGCCAGGTCTGGCTCTTGCGAGACGAAAGCCTCGACCGCGCCGTGCAGCATGGGGATCGCCTTGTTGGCGAGCTCTTGCACGCGGTCGATCGGCACCTCGACCTCGAGCGCGAGCAGCGATAGGCCCTGGCGCGCCATGCTCTCGGCGTAATCGCCGACTCGCTCGAGCTCGGAGTTGATCTTGATCACCGCATAGGCGAAGCGCAGCGTGCCGGCCACCGGCTGCTGTTTCACGATGAACTCCAAGCAGAGCCGGTCGATCTCCTTGTCGAGCTCGTCGATGCGCTGGTCGCGCAAGATCACCGAGTAGGCGACCTGCCGGTTCTTCTCAACGAGGGCCGTCATGCAGCCATAGAGCGAGCCTTCAGCGAGGCTCGCCATCTCACGCACCTTCGCGCGAATGCGCTCCACGTCTCGCTGTAGTGTTTCCTCGAAGTGAGCCACTGGTGTCGAACCTCGCTTGGTGCGAGCACTCTTGTGGCTCACTGTGACAATCAGGTGACACAGGGGTTACAGATGTGACAATTGCCTCGCCGCTACGTGAAGATGCTGGCTTCCTGGAACTTTGTAGCGACGACGCGCTTCTCGATCTGCCGAGCTGTCGCCTGTCACTCCCTAGGTTGACAGAGGCTCAGTTACCGATTCCCCCGAACGACCGCCCGATTCCCCCGAACGACGGAGCGGGGCGTTCCTGCAACGGGGCGTTCGTGTCCTGATCAGGCGCAATTGGCAATCACGTTCTCGAGCACCGGCCGGGTTCAATGGAGCTCGCGCGTGGGCGTGTCGGCGCGCGTTGTGCGTGGTGCAGATGCTTGAAGTGCCGTTCGTCGCTTTTGGTGTTGGTGCCGATCACGTCTTTCGTCAGCGGTCGCTCAATCGCGTTTCGGCCTCGTGGGCGGCGTCGACCGACATCGCGCCCTTCTCGCGCTCGCGGGCCAGGCCAGCAACTCTAGGAAAC
>JAEUAF010000795.1 GCA_019695485.1 Sorangium sp. | reverse complement strand
GCAAGGAGAAACAGGCGTTGATCCCGGATAAAGAGCTTCTGGATTTGTCGGTGGTCGTGCCCGTATTTAACGAGGAGGAGAGCCTCCCGCACCTCCTGGAACAGTTGCATGCAGTGCTCGCGCCAACCGGGCTCGCCTACGAGCTGGTGTTAGTCGACGATGGCTCGACCGATCAGGGCTTCGCGCTGCTAAAGCGCCTGGCTGTTCACGACCCGAGCCTTCACGTGGTGCGGTTCCGGAGAAACTTCGGGCAGACGGCGGCCATGCAAGCCGGGCTCGACGTAGCGCGCGGCGCGAAGGTGGTCACCATCGACGCCGATTTGCAGAACGACCCCGCCGACATCCCCGCCATGCTGGCCAAGCTCGACGAGGGCTACGACATGATTGCCGGCTGGCGGCGCGATCGCAAAGACGCCTTCGTCAATCGCAAGCTGCCGTCGATGATCGCGAATCGATTGATCAGCTTGGCCACCAAGGTCAAACTTCACGACTACGGCTGCACGTTGAAGGCGATGACGCTGGAGGTCGCCAAGGAGCTCAGGCTTTACGGCGAAATGCATCGCTTCATCCCGGCAGTCGCCAGCTGGGTGGGCGTGCGCATTCTGGAGATGCCCGTGAACCACCGGGCGCGCCAATTTGGGACGTCCAAATATGGGATTGGCCGCACGCTGCGCGTGGTGCTCGATTTGATGACGGTGCGCTTCATGCAGACCTACCTGGTGCGCCCGATGCAGGTCTTCGGGCTGGCCGGCCTCGGCTCGCTTGCGGCGGGTTTTTTGACCTGCGCGTGGCTCGTCATCGAAAAAATCATGTTCTATGAACGGCTTGCCGACCGCCCGTTACTACTGCTGGGAGTGCTCTTGATCGTCGTTGGCGTGCAGCTGCTGTCGCTCGGCCTGGTGGCGGACGTCGTGTCGCGCACGTATCACGAGTCCCAGGGTAAGCGGCCCTACTACGTTCGTGACCGCTTGGTTGGTCCCGGCTCGCCGCGCGGCGGGAGTCGAGCCCCCGCTGCGGCGCCTGTAGTCCAAGCGGCGCATGAGGCGTCATGAGCGGGGGCTCGGGCGGGTTTCTGCGACGGCATGCTCGGGCGTTGGTGGCGTCGCTGGCGCTGGTCGGCGGGCTCGGTTGGATCATGCACCGCGGCGCGCTGCCGCTGCTGCCTCCGAAGGGCACGCTCGAGCGGGTGGATTGGTCGTGCGTCGCGCTGATGGCGCTCTTGATGCTCGTCAACATGCTGCTGCGCTTCGCGCGCTACCAGTTCTTGATCGCGCCGATCGCGAAGATCTCGATGCGCCGCATCATGGCGATTTCGTTCATCGCGCTGGGCCTGATTACGTTCTTGCCGTTCCGAATCGGAGAGTTCGCGCGACCGGCGATGCTCCGCCAAAAGGGCAAGCTTTCGGGCTGGGCGGTCACCGGCACCGTCGGCGCCGAACGTATCATCGACGGGGTGGTGTTCAGCGGCTGCTTGTTGTTGGCGCTCTCTATCGCTAGGCCGCATCAACCGCTGCCGGATCATATCGGCAATCTGCAGGTGTCTGCGGCGTTGGTGCCGAAAGCGGCGCTGCTCGCGACCCTGATCTTCGGGGCGGCGTTCGTGGTCATGGCGGTGTTCTTCTGGTGGCGGAAGATGGCGCGCCGAATCACGGAGCGCGTGCTGGGCATTTTCTCCGCGCGCATCGCGTTACGCGTGGCCGACACCGTCGAGCACCTGAGCGACGGGCTGCGTTTCCTGCCGGATTTGAAGGTGACCTTGCCTTTTCTCGGCATGACGCTGCTGTCCCTGGCCGCTCACGTGTGCGCCATCCAAGTGTTGGCGGTGGGCGTGAATTTGCCGGCGCTCTCGTTTGCCGAGGGCACGGTGCTGGTTGGCGTGCTGGGTCTGGGCTTTGCCATGCCGAACGCACCGGGCTTCTTCCTGACGGTGCAGCTCGCGCTCTATGCCGGGCTCGCCGTATATGTGGAACCTGCTAAGGTCGTGAACGAAGGTGGCGCCTTCGTCTTTCTTTTCTACGTCATCTACATTGCACTCGTGATCCTGGTTTCGGTTGTCGGTGTGTTGATGGAGTATCGATACCCCGCCGAGGCGTTGGCGGTGCCGGAGCCGGCTGAGTTGGATACGGGTGGGAGTTCGAACTGATTGGGGAACAGAGCATGAAGGGTATTATCCTCGCGGGTGGGAGCGGCTCGCGTCTACATCCGTTGACCCGCGTCGTGTCGAAGCAGCTCTTGCCGGTCTACGACAAGCCGATGATCTACTACCCGCTCAGCGTGCTGATGCTGGCGGGCATTCGCGAGATTTTGATCATCTCGACCCCTCAAGATTTGCCGTTGTTTCGCCGGCTGTTCGGGGACGGTAGTGATCTCGGGGTGCGCTTCGCCTATGCCGAACAGGCGCATCCGAACGGGCTGGCGGAGGCCTTCATCATTGGGCGCGAGTTCGTGGGCAGCGATTCGGTGGCCCTGATTTTGGGGGACAACATCTTCTACGGCGCGGGCTTCGAGCCGGTGCTGAAGTCGGCCCAGAGCCGAAGCGGTTGCACCTTGTTCGCCTACCGCGTGCAAGATCCCGAGCGCTATGGCGTGGTCGAACTCGACGCCACGGGTCGCGCGCTCTCGGTCGAGGAAAAGCCGTCCCGGCCGCGCTCGAACTACGCAGTTACCGGCCTCTATTTCTACGACAACGCGGTGCTCGATATCGCCCGCTCGCTGAAGCCGTCGGCACGTGGCGAGCTCGAGATCACCGACGTGAACCGCCGCTACATCGAAGGTGGGCAGGCTCACGTCGAGCTGCTCGGTCGCGGCTACGCGTGGCTCGACACGGGGACTCACGAGAGCATGCTGGCAGCCAGCCAGTTCGTCGAGGTCTTGCAGAGCCGGCAAGGCACCAGCATTGCCTGCATCGAGGAGGTCGCCTACCACAAGGGGTTCATCGACACGGCACAGCTCTCGAAGCTCGCGAGCGCGCTCGGCAAGAGCAGCTACGGTGAGTACCTCCGGAATTGCCTGGAACAGTCGAGTCGCTAAAATGGATGTCGTCGAACTCAAGTTGCAAGGCCTGCTTCTGATTCGCCCGCGCGTGTTCGGCGATAGTCGGGGCTCGTTCGTCGAAACCTATCGCGAGGAGCGCTACCGGGCCGCCGGCATCGATTGCCACTTCGTTCAAGACAATCACTCGCGCTCCGTCGAGGGCACCCTACGCGGGCTCCACTATCAGTCGACGCCGGGGCAGGCGAAGCTCGTGCGCTGCGCGCGTGGGCGCATCTTCGACGTCGTGGTGGACATTCGACCGAACTCCCCGACCTTCGGGCAGTGGGATGGCGTGTATCTCGACGACGAGGCCCACCATCAAATTTTTGCGCCGATCGGGTTTGCGCACGGCTTCTGTGCCATGTCCCCATTCGCCGATGTCATCTACAAGGTGTCGAGCCCGTACGATGCGAGTAGCGAGTGCTCGATCGCTTTCGACGATCCGACGCTGCAGATCCCGTGGCCCATCAGCGAGCCCATCCTTTCAGCGCGTGATCGCCAAGCCGAGAGCTTTCTCGACTACGAAAAGCGCAAAGCGGCGGGGCCATGAGCCGGCGTCGTCGAGCTCGGCCGCGGGCGCCGCAGTCTAGGCGAGGCAGGGCTCGATGACCGCCAGCGACGCGCGCACGCGGGTCTGGTTGGTTGGGGCGAGCGGCATGCTGGGCAGCGTGCTCGCAGAGCGACTCAACGAGCTCGACGTGAACCTGGCGACGACGGATCGCGAGCTCGACATTGGCGAGCGCGAACAGGTGTTGCGGTTCGCTGCCGAGTTTGCCCCCGAGCTGATCGTGAACGCCGCGGCTCACACGCGCGTCGACGATGCCGAGCGTGAGGAAGCCGAGGCTTTTCGCGTCAATGCCGAGGGCCCGCTGCACCTCGCCGAAGCGGCCCGCAAGGCGAGCGCGCGTTTCTTGCACTTCTCGACGGATTACGTCTTTGCTGGCGATGCGGACGTGCCCTACGTCGAGGGCGCGCCAACTGGTCCGATAGGCGCGTATGGGCGCAGCAAGCTCGCTGGCGAACAGCGCGTGCTCGAGCATTTTCCGGCAGGGTCGACGATCGTGCGCACGTCGTGGCTGTTCGGCCCGAATGGCAACAACTTCGTAAAGACGATGGTGCGCTTGCTTCGCGAGCGGGAAGAGCTGCGGGTCGTGGCAGACCAGAGCGGGCGCCCCACGTACACGCGCGATCTCGCCCGCGCGAGCCTTGCCTTGGCGGGCGTGGCGGAGCCTGCGCGAGAGGCGGGCGTTTACCACTTCGCGAATTCCGAGGCGACCACTTGGTATGGGCTGACCGTCGCGATTCACGAAGAGTGCCTCGCGCGCGGGCTGGCGCTGAAGGCGACGCGCATCGTGCCCGTGCGGACGGATGAGTTCCCGCGCCCCGCGCGGCGCCCGGCCTACTCGGTGCTCGACACTAGCAAGGTCGAGGCGGCGCTCGCTGCGGCTCCGCGCTCCTTTCGCGCCGCGCTGAACAGCTACCTGGACGAAGAGCTTTTGGGCGCGGGCTTCGTCTGACTCGGCGCGCGCTGTCGCTGCCGTTGCTCGCGAAGGTGGCGGAAACGTCAAGCGCTGGGCGCCGCCGTGAGCGCGCGGCGTCTCAATGCGAGCCAAGTGCCGACGTCGGCGACTAGCGACACGATGCGCGAGAGCAACGCCGCCCCGAGGGCACCCGAGGCGCCCAGTGCGTGTCCGAGCCCCGCGAGCAGCACGGCCTCACGCACGCCGACGCCAGCCGGGGCGGCCAGCGCCACGAACCCAAAAACGTTGGCGAGCGGCGAGAACCCCATCGTGCCGCGCGCGTCCGCCGGCGTCGCGCCGAGGGCCCGCGCGAGGAAGTAGCCGTGTAACGCCCAAGTCGCCCAGTAGACCAGCTGCAAGAGCGGCAAGCGCAGGGGGGCGGTTGGGCCGCGGCCCTCCAAGCCCAGCGCGCTGGTCAGTTTTTTGGGGGCGATGCGGCGATCGACGGCAGTGAGCAAGAGCGCGCCGGCGAGCGAGGCCACTAGCAGCGGCATCGCGAAACGCCCGGCGAGCGCGCCAAGGCCGTCGCTCGGCACCTTTGCCAACACGAGCAGCGAGAAGCCCACCACGGAGCCCGTCGCCGTCCACGACAGCATTTCGATCAGCACGGAGATCCCGACTAGGCGTCGGGACAAGCCGAGGCGCGCCGCGCCATCCATCCGCACCAGCGGAAGCCCCACTTTGCCTGGCGTGTAGCGCGCAAGCTGGGACGCGAAGTAGAGCGAGAGCGCCGCGAGGCGCGGCACGCGCGTCTGCGCCATGCGCTCGACGAGCGCGATCCAGGCGACGCCTTGCAATACCGCGCCCACCAGCACCGGTAGCAGCGAAAGCACCAGCAAGCTCGGGTCTACGTGGAGCGCACGTCCGTTCCAGCGCTTGGTCAGATCGAATGCGGTCATCAGCACGAACGCAGCCGTGACGAGCCACATCAGTGGCCGTAGCCAGCGCTTCAAGCGTTTCGCGCCGCCGAGCGCGTCGTTCGGCTCGCGAGCGTCGCCCCCAGCGGGGGCGCTCACGAGTGGCTTGCCAGACGCGCTGAGCGCGTGGCCCATTGCGAAGAGCCGCTCATTCCGGTCCCCGGGGCTCGGGCTCGTGCTCGTCCTCCGGAGCTTTGGGAGCCTCTGCTTCGGGCTCCTTGCGCGGCGCCACCGCCTCCGGCGTGCCAGGTCGGCTGTCGAGGAGGCGCCAGTCGCGGATTAGTCGCTCGTTTTCAGCGGTATTTTGGCCGCGCTTCAGGAGTGCCATGTCGCCGATGCGAGACAGCACGCCGTATTGGCCGCTGCGCAAGGCTTCGAGCAGCTTCGGGCGTGTGCGCGAGAGCTTGAGTTCGCGACTCGAGGCGAGCGCGTAGTCGGCGTCCTGCGGACCGTGGCGCATGGTGTACATCTTCACGCGCGAAGACACGTGCGGGCCGAGCTTTTCCGTGGCTGCGACCGACGCTTCTTTCGGAATCTGCGCGATTAGCGTCTGCAGGTTCTTGTAGCGCACCTCCTCCGCCTCGCTGATGCCGAAGTCGACGCGATGAAATCCGCCGCGGAAGCTGCCGTCGCGTCGCGGGAACGCGCCGTAGTTGTAGCTGAGGACGAGGCTCGCCGCGCCGAACGCCACCGCCGCGGCGGTCTGGCGCTCGAAGCCGAAATCGCTGCGCTTGCCGAGCGATTCCAAAGCCAAAACGGCGGCCACGAACAGATACGGCGCCCAGTGCATCACGTAGTGAAAGGAAAACGTGATCGGCGGGTCGTAGTTGGTGACGAGCAGCGTGAGCAGCACGCCAGGGATGAACGCGGCCCACAAGTACCAGCGCCGCACCGGTAGAAACGCCGTGGGAACCAGCAGATGGAGCAGGTACCAGAGCTTCTTCTCGGTCACGATCTTGGAGATCACGAATAGCGGATTCGAAAGCAGTGTCTTGATTACGCTGCGGAAGCCGCGCTCGCCTTCGGCCCAGAGCTCCTTGTACATGTTGGGAAACCACCAGTCGCCGGCGGAGTCCATGACGTAGAAGCGCAACACCACGAAGTAGACCATCGACACGATGGTCATCAAGAGTCCGGGTAGCGGGCGGTGGCCGCTCAGCAGCAGCACCATGCCGACCGTGGCCATGCCGATCGGCATGTCTTCGCGCATGGTGACGCCCATCGCGAACACCAGACCAAAGACCCAGTAGCGGCGCGTCTCTGCCGCCCAGATCGTGGTCAAAATGAAGAAGCCCTCGATGGGTACGTACTGAAACTCGGAGAAGCTCGCCCCGTGCATCGGGTAGTAGGCGAGGTAGGCGAGGGCGACGAGCGCTGCCGTCCACTCCGAGACGCGGCGCCGCGCGAAGCCGAACAGCGGCAACCCGCTCGCGCCGATCAGCGTCGACTGCAGCACGAGCAGGGTCTCGGGTCGCGGGTAGAGCGCGTAGATCGGCAGGAAGAAATAGCCACCAAACTTGGCGTGATTGGCCAGGTACTTCTTCGGATCTTGCGGAAAGACGACGGGGCTTTCCAGGAAGTGTCCGTGCAAGCCGCCGAACATCAAGTTGTTGTTGATCGATAGATCGAAGTTGCCGGTCTTGAGTTTGAAGTGCCAGCGCAGCAGGTAAAACGAGAAGAACCCTGCGTAGAAGATCGAGGCCGCGAGCACACACACGAACGGTCCGCGTTTGCGCGCGATGGCCGGAATCTGCTCCCACGCCTCTTGCCACCAAGTCCGGGCCGCCTCTGGCGCAGCGACCAGCGCCTTGAACGCGAGCACCTCCAGCACCAGGCTCATCACCAGCACGATGGGCAGCAAGCGTTCGTGCTGGTTTACCCAGGGCCGAAAGCGCAGGACGGAAGCGAAGGCTGGGGCCAGCAGCAGCGGGGAGAGCAACCACGCCCAGCGCTCGAGCAGCGTCAGACTTTCGTGCTTCTTCAGGGCACCCCAAATGAAGTAGCCGGCGATGCCGCTGGCGAGCACGGCGCCACCGAGGCAGGCCTTGATCGCCATCATTCGCTGCCCGGGAGGCAGCACGTTGTCGGCCAACAGATCGCTGGCCGTGCGCCCGCTCAATCCGAGCTGTACCCATGCGGCGAGCGAGAAGCCCAACAAGGCTGCGAGCGCGAGGGTGCGCGCCATCGTGCCCCACGCGGCATCGCCTGCGCTTCGCAGTGCCTCGGCGGCGCTCCCAGACTCCTTCACTCCGGCGGGGGCATCCTCCGCGTCGCCGTCGTGGTCCTCGTCGTCCTCGTCATCCTCCTCCTCCTCATCATCGGGGTCCTCGTCCTCGTTCTCGTCGGGGCGCGCTGCGACAGGAGAGGAGGGCTCGCGATCGGCTGGCGCGGCGGCTCGGCGTCCCGGTGCTTCGGCTGAGGCCGTGTCTTCGGCGGCGAGCGGCGGGGGCGGAGGGGCGGCGGCTTCATCGGCGCTGGGATTGGGCGCGTCCGCTGGCGCTAAACCCGGCTGATCCCGCTCGCGAGGCTGACTCATGTCGCAG
>JAEUAF010000783.1 GCA_019695485.1 Sorangium sp. | reverse complement strand
AATTTCGAGGCTTGCGTTGGCTCCGCCAACGTCCAACAGGGCGCGTGCCTCTGCTGCGAGGGCATCCCAGACGTGCTCCGGATTGGAGGCGTCACCGGCGCTCAGTTCCTTCTGAACACGCTCGAGAAGAGCCTTGGTGGTCTCAACCCCGACGTCTGATGTGAGCAGCACTTCTTCGAGCTCGGCGGTGAGCTCGGGACCCAGCTCGCGTCTGCCTCGAAAAATCGCGCGTAGACGGCCGAAGAAGCCCTCGTTGCCGCGTGAGCGCGACAGTCCGCGTCGCAGCTTGTCGAGAGCACTCGGAGGTGGCGGAGCAGAAGCGCGGGGCGGCGGCTCGCTCGACTTGACCCGCACAGGCGAAGGCGGCGGTGAGCTCGTGTGGACGCGAGCCGGCGCCGGTGCTTCATCGGACGCATCGGGCTCTGCCTCGACCTCGGGCAGCGCTTCGTCTTTGCCGTCCGCTTCTGCCGCGACCGCCTGCTTCGGAGCAGACGCACGCTTCGGTCGTTCGCTCTTTGGCTTCTCGGCTTTTGGCTTGTCCGCGACAGGCGGCGGCGTGCTTGGCCGATCGGCGTCGGACCGCCTGGCAAACAGTAGATACGCGCCGACGCAAAGGACAAGCGCGATAAGAACGTAAACGAGCTCCATCTAGTCAGCGCAAAGGTTCGAGACGGCGCGCGACTATAGGAACCAGCGGGAAGGCCCGTCAACCTCTGCGTGGCCGCGACATCGCTCCGGCTACGGCTTTTCTTGCGGCGTTCGCGGATTGCTCGGCAAAAGGTCAGGGCTTGGGCTCGGCGGAACGCACTTCGGCTTCGCGGTCGGCATCGACTGGGGTCGGCCCAAAGGCAGCGATCTCAACCGCGCGTGCCCAATTGCGCACCCCGGGCTCGGCGCTTTCGTGCGCTGCCCCGGAGACTTCGCCGGGGGTGGGCTCTCGATCTTCTCGAAAAAATGGCGCGCCGCGCTCGCGCGCCCAGGCGACGAGGTCTGCCAACAGGGCGCGTCTTCGCGTGAGTAGGGCGATTGAGAGCCGCCCGGGAGGGGGCAGCGCTCGCTCGAGTGGGGCGTGCCAGCGACCGTCGACCCGCAACCGAAAGTCCCGGGTGTCGCCGGGAACGTCGAGGCGAAATCGCCCCTCTGAATCACTGGTGGTTTCGGCGACACGGCCTTCGGGCGACAAAACTACGACGCGGGCTTCGGCAACCGGAGTGCCCTCATGCGCATCCGAGACGGCGCCAACCCAGCCGCCCCCTTCGGGCGCGGCCAGCCACTCGAGTCCTGCACCGGCTACTGTCGAGCGCGAAGGTGTGCCCGGCAACTCGCGGCGCGCAGGGCGTTGCCACCCAGCGAGCAACCAAAGCGCGATCGCGAACAGGCCGCCCGCCCAAGGAGTCCAGCGCCAGGGGCTCGGCGCCGGCACGTTTAGCAAGATTCTGCGGTCGGAACCGGCGGTCCACCATGGAGCGGCGGAGAGGTAGCGTAGGGAAGCAGGGCGCGTCCCCGACACGGCGCCTGCATTGACGAGTAGCTCGGCTTTGCCCGCGACGATCGCTGCGATCCCGATGGTTCTGCCATCAGCCACCGCTTCGACGGAGCCAGACGGAACCTTCCCAAATGCCGACGTCGCGCTGACAAGGAACTCGGCGTCGCCGTCCGAGTTCGCCTCCACCCGCTCGGGGGCGTCGAGCGCGACACGCGCGGTCACCGGCACAGGGATCCGCGTCTCCACTTTTCTGCCGAAAAGATCAGCGACCGCGACGAGATCCCCCGTTCCGGGTGCGCCGAGTGCTTGCGTGGCGAACGAGAGACGCAGCGTTTCTCGTACTTGCAACTCACCCGCAGCAAGCTCCGTGCTGCTCTTGTCCTGTCTGACCCACGTTAAGGTGACCGGCACTTTTGCTGGCAAAGCGTCCCAACGTCCGCGCGACGCAAGCGTGACTGTGGCCTGCGTGGCCTCGGCCGAGAAAGCCCGCGGAGGCGGCGCGAACGAGAGCTCCAGCGCCGGCTGTCGCGCTAGGTCGATGACGAGCGAACTACTCTCGAGCAGGCGACGTTCGTCTTCGAACGCGAGCGCGAGTCGGCCGTCTGGTAGCTCCTGCGACCAGCGCAAACAGAACCTGCCGGACTCGTCGGTTTCGGCCAACGCCTCATCGCCTGCTTCAGAGGGAGCACCAGCACCGAGCCGTGTCGTCCGAGTACAGGACTGCGGTCTCGGAAGAGGACGCGCGCCCGAATCCGTGAGTAGGCGCACGCGAACTTTCGCGTCTGGCACCGCACGCCCGGCGTCATCCGATACGAAGCCCGACAGCTCAGAGCCGTTCCCACTCACGGAAGCCGTCGCCGCGATGCGCGAGGCGCCGTGGACTCGCAATCGGACTTCGGAGTTCGCCGCGGCGTAGCTCGCCAGGAGACCGACAAAGGCCACCGTTGTGCGAGCGAGAAAACCATGACGGACCATCCGGGAGCGCAGCATAGCGCGCCGCACGTCTTGTTGAAGCGCGCGTGATGCCGTTACGTCGAACGACTACCCGAACTGCGATGCCAAATACCCTGTTTTGTCGCGCCCCCGTCTCACTTGCGCGTGAAATCGGCGGAGGTGCCGGCGGAGGTAGGAAGCTTGGCCGCGTGTGGGCGTTCGGTCCTCATAGGACGCTCTTGCGGCGAAAGAAGAGCGACTCACGATCGACCGAGCTGGCCGAAAGAAGCGTGATATCGTCAGAGGTCATGCATCGCTTGTTGCGCGCCCTCCTCGGGTTGGCCGTGCTCCTCGCGTGCGGCGCGGCAGCCGCCCAAGAACCGGACATGGAGCGGCTGCTAACCAACATTCGCCACGAGGATTTTCGCCTGCGCACTCAGGCCGCGCTGGCACTCGGCGCCTCGAAGAGCCAGCGCGCGATGGCTCCGCTCTGCGCGGCTCTTGGCGACGACAACGTCAGCGTGCGAGCGGCGGCAGCCGCAGCGCTCGGTCGTCTCTCACTTGGCGGGGATGAGTGCCTCGAGACGCGGCTCGCGACGGAAGACAACAAGAGCGTCAAGGCCGCGATCGAAAGAGCCCTCGAGCTCCTGGACGGCGGGGAACCGACTTTCACGCCGGATGTGCGCTTCTATATCGCCATCGGTAAGCTGACCGATAAGAGCGGGCGCTCAGCCGCCGGGCTCGAGCGACTGGTTCGCAAGGGGATGGTTAGTGGCGGCAGCCAAGTCAGCACCTTCGCGCTGGCTCCCGGTCACGAAACCCCCACGCGCGCCAAGGAGCGCATCTCCAAACACCCGAAAGTCAAAGCCTTCCTGTTGACGCCTCGCTTGCCTCCCTTCGAGTACGCCGACGGCAACCTCACGGTGCGCCTCGAAGTTGCGATGTTCTCCTATCCGGAGCGCGCGCTGCTCGGCAGCTACACCGTTCGCCTGACCCAACCCGACGTCACGAAGCCGGACCCCTCGAGTGAAAACGACCTGGTTTCGATGGCAGCCGAGCGCGCCCTCGAAAAATTCTCCAAGATCGCTCCCACTCTGTAAGGGAGGGCGAGCGACAAGAATGTGCTCAGCGAACCCACATCGAGCTCGATTGGCCTGTTGCCGAAGTTTTCACCTTTCCAGGGGTAACCCGCTAACCTTGAGGTTCACTCGATGCGCCCCGACCTCCCTCGGGGCAAACTCGTGGAACTTAGGAGTGCAGTAGATGAGCGACGCCCAGTCGTCCTTCCCAGCGCCTGGCAAGCACCAGCGAAGGCTTCGCAACTACATCCTGGATCCGCACTTCCAGTTCAAATACACGGGCTATCTGGTTGGGATTGCGCTGTTGCTCGGCCTCGGGCTCGGCGGAGTGCTCTGGCACACCAGCCAATCTGCCTTGGCCGAGAGCCGCAAAGCCGTGGAGCAGGGGGAGCAGGTCGTGGCGCGTGGCCGTGAAGTGCTCGAGGAGAGCCAAAAGGTGAGCGCCGTCGTGCAGATGAACATCGTGCGCGACCCAGACTACAGTCAGAATCCTGCGCTGCTCGAGGCGTTCAAGGCGGACTCCGAAAGGCAGGACGCCCGACTCGCCGCCCAGCAAAAGGCGCTCGTTCAGCAGGCCGAAGCGCTAAAGCACCAGGCGCAGGGGCTCACGACCACCCAGCGCGTCACGTTCTACACGCTGTGCGGCGCGTTAGCCCTGCTGGTGCTGTTGATCGGTTTCGCTGGCATCGTCGTCACGCACCGCGTTGCGGGCCCCGTCTACAAGATGAAGCGTCAGCTTCGCGAAGTGGGCAGGGGACACCTGCGGATCCCCAATAAGCTCCGCCGTGGCGATGAGCTCGTCGATTTCTTCGAGGCCTTCGAGGGCATGGTAGTCAGCCTCCGCGAGCGGCAGGAGCGGGAAATCGCGGCGCTGGAGCACGCGATTCGGGCGCTCGAACCGAAGGCGGAACCCGGTGAGCTCGATCAACTGAACCAGCTTCGCGGCGAGATGAAGGCGGCGTTAGACACCTAGCCGAAGCCTCAGGAAGGCCTGCGCTTTCTCTCCTGACCTCGATGCATTCGCCCCGAAGCGCTCAAAACGCAGCGGCGACGTACTCGACGTGGGCGACACCATCTACGAACGTGACGCTCGCGGCGTCGAAGCGAAGGCGCTCGACGCTCGTGTCCCGCGCGTAGCGGCGTTGCCACAGGCGTTCGCCAGCGAGACGAACCCGCCGGCGCTTACCCGGATCGAGACTGCCGAACGCGGTCGTCCACGAGCCCACGCCGCGCGTGCGCACTTCCACGATCACGACGAGCTCCCGCTGGCGCGCGAGCAAGTCGATCTCGTAGTGGGCGATTCGCAGATTGCGCGCGACGATCTCGAAGTCTCGCTCAGTGAGCCAAGTGGCGACCGCTTCCTCCGCGGCTCGCCCGCGCTGCTGGCGCGCGCTTGCTTTGCGGAGAGTCTGCGTCGGAGGAAGAGCCGCCGGCGCAGACCCTCGCTTCACTGCGGAGTACCGTCGGGATTGATGCCGCCACAGTCGCCGGTGCCCTTGCTCCCGGCCGCGCTGTAGAGGCAGACGTCGTTCGTCGGAACGCCCTTCTCGTACTTCGTGCGCTCACGAATGCAGTACGAGCCGGCGAGCTGGCCACCCTTACCGAGGCCGAGCTCATCGACGAGCGGCGTGCACTGGAAGCCCGAGGGGCACTGGCAGTAGCGCGCGTTCGCGTCGGGGCCGTCGCAGCGACAGGAGCAGTACACCGCGTCCTTCGCGCGGCGCGTGAGAATCTGCGGGTCCACGGCGGCCGTGATCGGCGAGCTAGCGTCACCCGGGATGATGCAGCCCGGCGGGTTTTCGCCCTTGGCTTTCACGATCGTGCTGTCGGCGTTGCCGTACGGACAGCTCACGCGACCCTGAAAGTGATTCACGAGGCAAATGCGTGTTTCGCACTGGAAGGAACGACTCTCGACGTTCACCTCTTCAACGCTGAAGCCGCTGAACTCCTGAAGATATTCGTCTTCCGGGGTGCACGGGTCACCGACACCGCCCGGAGTACAACCAGCAAGCAGGCCCGCAAACGCTACGGCCGTGAGAACGCAGGGGATTGAAAATATTCGACTCATCACGCCCGTCACCATCGACAGATATTGGCCTCGAGGCCTCGCGACCGGGGGGTACGCTAGTCGACCGCGAAGAACTCCGTCAACGCCCAAAGCATGCCATTTCGCGTGAGTGCGCGCCGGCCCCGTGGGTCCCAAGGAAAATTCGAGCGATCGTGTCTCAGTCATTGTTTGTTTCCTTCGCGCCCGGCGCGATCTGCCGCTCGCACGGCCCACTTCAACCTTAGCAGTGATGCACCCAATCGTGATCGAAGCGGCGACGTGTGCCGCCTTTACTTCCGCGGAACCGCGTGAGGTTCTCGCCAGTGTTCCTCTTTGCCTCAGTGGGGGCCGATCGGAAAACTGGCTCACGAGTCAACGAGAGCAGTGACGAGGAGCGCCTTCATCGGCTATGCCGTTGTCTGCGCTTCAACACAATCTTGATGTTTTGCGTTGCGGGAATTTTCGCGCGACGCGGAACGGCTGAAAAATCAGGGTCGTCCTATTCCGACGACACTTGACAACGCTCTTCGCCGCTATCTAACATGCCGGCGGCCGCGCTAGGGTATCTAGCGGTAGTTATTAGGTTTTTTTGGATCCGTCGGTTTGGGTCCGGTTCTTAGCAAACAAAGAACGCGGCGCCGCCCCCGCACCGGGCGCGATGTCAAAGAGAGGATTCATGTTTCGAAAGCGCCTCGCCGTCTACATCCTGGCGATTCTGGCCGTTCCCGGCGTCACCACGACGCTCTCTCGGGTCGCTCATGCGCAGGACGTGATCGATCTGGATGAGGAGCCCTCCGCGAAGAAGGGAGGCAAGAAGAAGGGTGGCGATTCGGGCGGCAAACCGAAGAGCGGCAAGAAGGGCGTCGACATCGACCTCGACGAGGGCGGTTCGTCTGCACCCTCCGCCGTAACCGCTGGCCAAATGACGGAAGCCGCAGCCGCCGCGAAGCAGCTCTTCGACAAGGAGCGTTGGAACGAAGCCGCCCAGGCGCTACAGCGCGTGGTGAGCGGTGAGTCCGGCGACGATCCCGGCAATAAGCAGCTCGCCGAGTACTACCTCGCGATCTCGCTTTATCGCCTGAAGTTCTACCAGGCAAGCTACGCGATCTTCAGCGTCGTTGCGGACAACCCCAATCACCTGAAGTTCAAGGAGACTCTGCTCTGGCTCGCGAAGCTCGCGACCCAGCTGCCGGAGCCGGCGGACATCATCGAGCGCGTCGGTAAGTACACCGACGAGCAGGTGAGCCGCTTCGACAACGAGCAGCAGCGCGACCTCTACTGGCAGCTGAACTACATGCTCGGCCGCTACAAGTACCGCAATCGGCAGTACGAAGAGTCGATTCGCTTGTTCCAGCTCGTCGATCGGCGCAGCGAATACTACGTGAAGGCTCAGTTCTTCACGGGCATCAGCTATGTCCAGCTTCGCAAGTCGGTTCCCGCGGTGAAGGCGTTCCAGCGCATCATCGAGGCACTCGATGAGGGCGTGCAGGGCGTCGAGGACGAGGACCGCATGCGCGACCTCGCGAACCTCTCGATCGCGCGCACGTACTACTCCGCCTCCATCAAGCTCGACGCGGAGACCAACGCGCCGAACGTCGACGAGCGGCACTTGTCTGCCGCCGTCAAATATTGGAACTC
>JAEUAF010000776.1 GCA_019695485.1 Sorangium sp. | reverse complement strand
ACCCGTGCTCGCGCCGCCGCTACCCGTGCTCGCGCCGCCGCTACCTGTGTTCGTTCCGCTCCCGGTCGTAGTCTGCGTTCCACTGCCGGTGGCGGTGCCCGTGCCGCTCGAAACACCCGTTCCAGTGCCCGTCGCGACGCCGGTGCGGGTTGCCGTGCCTGACGTCGTTCCTGTGCCGGGGCCTGTGAACATCCCGGTCGCCGTGCCCGTGCCGGTGCTCGTGCCAATTTGGATGCCTGTCCCAGTGCCGGTCGCCGATGCCCCGCCGATTCCGAATGAGCCCCCACTCGCAGTCGGGGCGCTACCGCCGAGCCCGGTGCTTGCGCCCCCAGATTCACCGTCGTTGCTGCGTGAGCCGCCGGAAGCGCTAGCGCCGCCCATCGTGGGAGGCCCGCTGGTGCCCGGGCTCGCGCTGCATGGATAGATCGGACGCGGATTCAGCGGTGTGGGATCTTCACACTGGGGATCGCTGGCGCAAGCATTCGCAATCCAGGCGGACAGGGCGATGCTGGCCCAGCGCATTCTATGGTTCTGGAAGACTTGGCGGGGCATGCGATTCGCAACCGAGCGAGCGGCGCCGCAACTCTAGCAGACCCGCCTCCGCTTCGGTTGGCCCCCCGCGCTGGCCCCGCCCTCGTGCGATCAGGCGGAGGGAGGCTCGCTCGGGGGGAACGGCCGCGACATCAGCGGCAGCGCGACCTTGAGGGCCACCGTCAGCACCATGATGCCAGCGGCCCAGATCCCGGCCGTGATCTTCCACTCCGTGAGGCTCGGTAGATACTCGACGACTTCGTGAAGCGTACTGGGAATGAAGCCAGGCACGATAAGCCCCATGCCCTTTTCGATCCAGACACCCGTGAACGCGGCCACGCACGCCAGGTTCAAATAGCGCGTTTGGCCGCTGCGCCGCTCCGCGTGCAGCAACAACGCGGAGCTAACATTGAGCGCGATCGCCGTCCAAATCCAAGGTACGAGGGCGTGGTGTCCATGCATTCCGAACAGCAGATAGCGGGCCGACGCGGCGTGGGCGCCACCGGTATAGAGCGCCGTGAAGAACTCGGAGACGGCCATGAACAGGTTCACGAGCACGGTGATGCGCATGATGCTGCTCAGTGTGTGCACCGGGCTCTCGCCAATTTCGAAGCGCGTCACTCGCCGCACGACCTGGAGCAAAACAATCACGAACGCGGGGCCGCTCACGAACGCCGAGGCGATGAAGCGCGGTGCCAGCAACGCCGAATTCCAGAATGGGCGGCCCCCAAGGCCCGAATAGAGGAAGGCCGTTACGGTGTGAATCGAGATCGCCCACGCGATCGATACGAAAACGAACGGCAAGTACCAGTTCTTGGAAGGGCGGCGACCGAGGTAGCGCGTGTAGACCAGATAGCCTGTGATATGCAGATTCAGCAGCAAGTAGCCGTTTAACACCAGCACGTCCCAGGTGAGCATCGAGATTGGCCAGTTGAAGCGCCCGATGCCGGGGATGATGTGCCAGAAGCGATCGGGGCGACCGAGGTCGACCGTGATGAACAAGAGGCAGACGACTATGGCAGAGATGGCGACCAGTTCGCCCACGATCACCACATCGTGCATTTCGTGGTCGTCGTACAAATACGCAGGAATGACCAACAACACAGCGCCCGCCGCGAGTCCGACGCCGAAGGTGAAGTTGGCGATGTAGAGCCCCCACGACACGTGGTCCGACATGCCGGTGAGCGCCATCCCGCGCGAGACCTGCGTCGCCCAGGCATTGGCGCCGACCAGCATGATCGCGGTCAACACGGTCATCCAAGCGTAGAACTTGGGCGACCCCTGGAAGCTGTGGCGGAGCACGTGCCACGCGAAGCGCGGGTAGCTTCGGGTGTGGCTCTCGAGCGGGGCAGGGGGCGCGCTAGTCAACATGGTCGGCTACTTGTCGAAGAAGTAGAAGAATCGAGGTTCGGTGCCGAGCTCTTCCTTCAGCACGAACACGCGCTTATTGGCGAGCACCCAGCGAATCTCGCTCTCCGGGTCCAGCATGTTGCCGAACACGCGCGCCCCCGTCGGACAGGCCTCGAGGCACGCAGGTAAGCGGCCCTCCCGCGTTCGATGCAGGCAAAAATGGCACTTTTCGACGACACCTTGGGGGCGGATGCGATTCGATAGATAGCCCTGATTGGGGTTGATTTCTTCCGCGGGGATCTCGGGCTTTTGCCAATTGAAGCGGCGCGCGTGATACGGGCAGGCGGCCTCGCAATAGCGGCAGCCAATGCACCAGTTGTAGTCGACTACCACGATGCCATCGCGTTCCTTCCAGGTGGCTTGCACTGGGCAGACCTTGACGCACGGCGGGTTGTCGCACTGCTGGCATTGCACCGGGAGATAGTATTTGCCCGGCTGCGGAACGGGATGATCGTAGGTTGCATCTCCCTTGTCGAAGTCGATGCTGCCCTGCTGCATCTCGAATACGCGGATGTAGGAGTTATGCGACGGGCGATCGTGGTTGTTTTCCTGGTGGCATGCTTCGGCGCACTTGCGACAGCCGATGCACACAGACAGGTTCAGCGCGTACGCAAAGCCGACGCCGTCCTGCGCCCGCAGATCGCGGATGTGCACGGCCTTGCCGTACTCGCGAAGCGCTGCCGCCTCGAGCCGCGCGATCACCTGCGACAGCCCTTCGGGCGTGAGCTCCTTGTAATGGCGTTGCAGGAATTCGTCGACGTTCATGCCCGCGACGAAGCTCTGCAGCGGCGCCAGGGCACGGGCAAATGCCGCGGCGCCGAGCGTCGCGCCCAGCACCTTCAACGCGCGGCGGCGCGGCTCAACGGCCATGGTCCTCCCCCTCATTTCGGCTCAAAAAGCGGTCGCGCGGCGGCCTTACCGGCGTCACCTGGGGGATCTTCGGCAGGTGGGGATCGTGGCAGTCCACGCAGTTGTTCCGAACGCGGCCACCGCTCGAGAGATCCCAGTATCCGTTCATGCCGCCATGCGCGCCGTGCTTGTAGTCGCGATACTGTGGGCCGTGGCATTGCGCGCAGAGTCGCAGCGCGTCGGTCATCGCGAGCCGCTCGCCATTGGCGAGGTGGAGACTGGGCGGGTTGCCGACCGCATGACAGGAGGAGCAGCCGATGCTGCCGTGCTCGACGCGCAGACCGCGATGGAATTGCTCGAGCTCACTCGCCGAGCTCGGCAAGGCCTTCTCCTCGCGCAAGCTATGGCAGGTTTCGCAGGGCACGCGACCGGCGATGCCCCCCGGCGCAGCGCGGCCGGACTCGATGGAGTCGAGTTTTCGGGGCTTGTTGATCGCGGTGGCGAAGCGTGGCCCGCCGGGCGCTTGGCGCCTTGGAAACGGCTGTTCGGGGCGATTGCACGCGAGCGTCGCGAGCAACGGCAGACAAACCCAAATGGCGCGCACGCCGCTCGCTCAGCACACGCTGTGCCAGCTCCCTCGACCCCGCGTGCTTCCGCAGATTGTGGTCCTTTTTCGACGAACTGCGGTTGCCGTCGGAAACAGACGCGAAACACCTGCGGCCCTTGGCCCTCCGACACGCAGCCGTTGCGCGCGGGAGACCTGGGCCGGAGCGGCCGCCTTGAGTTCCCCGCTCGAACGGGCGGGCAGAAACGCTAGCGGGGTAGGCCTTCTGCGCTCAGATCGCGCGCTGGCTCGGTCTTTGCTCGACAGCGCCGCGCATGCCCGTTTCGGGACTCGTGATCACGCTGGAGAGCAGTGAGGCTGAGGCGTCCGTACGCCGCGCGTTGGCGCTCGAGCAGGGCGTCGTGCTCGGCGAGTGCACGGGTCGCCATTTGGCGGTTGCCGTCGACAGCGCGACGCTGCGTGAGGGGGAGCGAGCTTTCGAGCGCCTGCGAGAATTGCCGTCGGTGCTCGCCGTCGACGTCGTGTTCGTGGACTTTTCCGACGCCGGCCTGGGCCCAGACGAAGGATGTGACTGAATGGAACGACGTGAATTCATTCGTGCCACGGCGCTCTCCGTCGCTGGGCTGGCGGCTGCGCGCATGGCTAGCGGCGAGGCGAGCCATGCCGACGTGTCGCTCGATGCGGCCGGCGTGCACTTCCAGAAGGCGCCATGTCGCTTTTGCGGGACGGGATGCCACGTGCAAGTGGGCGTCAAAGCCGGCAAGGTAGTGGCCATCCAGGGTGACCAGCGCGCCGCCGTCAATCGTGGGCTTTTGTGCGTGAAGGGCTACCACGTCGGGCTCGCGCTCTACGGGCGTGACCGCTTGACCAAACCGCTGCTTCGCAAAAACGGCAAGCTCGAGCCGATCAGTTGGGACGAGGCGCTCCGCATCGTGGCCGAGCGCGTCGAACTCGACCCGAAGGGCTTTGCCATGTACGGCAGCGGTCAGTGGACCATCCCCGAAGGCTACGCCGCCAACAAGCTTATCCGCGTTGGCCTCGGCAGCAACCAAATCGACGCCAATGCGCGCCTCTGCATGGCCTCCGCGGTGACCGGCTACCTGTCGACCTACGGGGTCGACGAGCCCGCGGGCTGCTACGACGATTTGGACGAGTGCGACGTGGTGATTCTGTGGGGCAACAACCCCGCCGAAATGCACCCAGTGCTGTTCTCGCGCTTCATCGACCGGCGCTCACGCGGGCAGCAAGTGAAGCTCATCGACATCGGCACGCGCCGCACGCGCAGTACGGCGTTCGCGCAGCACTTCTTGCAGTTCAAGCCCCAGGGTGACCTGGCGATTGCCAACGGCATCCTGCAGCTCCTGCTCGAAAACGGCAGCTACGACAAGGAGTTCGTCGAGAACTACTGCGCGTTCCGCGGGGCATCGTCGCCCCCGACCCTGCAAGGCAAGGCCATCTCGTTCGCCGAGTTCAAGCAAGGCCTCGCCGAATACACTCCGAAGCGCGTCGCCGAGCTGTCAGGCGTGAGCGAGGCGGACATCCGCATGCTCGCGGACTTGTTCGGGCGGCGTGATCTCAAGATTGTGAGTCTGTGGTGCATGGGCATGAACCAGCACACGCAAGGCACGGCGATCAACAGCTTGGTGCACGCGATTCATCTGTTGAGTGGGCATTTCGGGCGCCCTGGTGACGCGCCGACCAGCCTGACGGGGCAGCCGTCTGCCTGCGGCACGGTGCGCGAGGTGGGAACGCTGGCGCACGCGCTGCCAGGTGGTGGCTTGGTCGAGAATGCCGAGCACCGCGCGCACGCCGAGGAGATTTGGGGGGCGACGCCAGGGCGCATTCCCGCCAAGCCTGGCTATCACACGGTGGAGATGTGGAAGCGCTTCTCGACCCCCAAGGCCGAGGGCGGCGACGTTCACACGATTTGGGTGCAAGTGACGAACCCCGCTCAGTCGCTGCCCAACCTGAACACCCTATTTGCACCGAGTCGCAAGCTCAGCGACAAATTCCTGATCGTGTCCGACGTCTATCCGAGCGCCAGCGTGCAGGCGGCGGATCTGGTGCTGCCGAGCGCGATGTGGGTCGAGAAGAACGGCATGGTCGGCAATTCGGAGCGACGCACCCAGCAGTGGTTCAAGATGGTGAATCCGCCTGGTGAGGCACGCGACGATTGCTGGCAAATCATCGCGGTCGCTCGCAAGCTGTTCGAGCGCGGCTTCGCCGGTGTGCGCGACAAGGACGGCAAGTTTTTGTTCTCTTTCGCCAAGGCCGGCAAGGAGGTGCCCGTCTGGGATTTTCGTCGCTATTACGACATCAACGTGGACGAGCAACTCTTCGAAGAATATCGCAAGTTCACACGCGCAAAGCACAAGGATCTGGCGCCGTATCAAGAGTACGTCAAAGCGCACGGCTTGCGCTGGCCCGTCGTGCAACAAAAGGACGGCACTTGGCGCGAAACGCGGTTCCGCTTCATGGGATTCGACGACCCGTACGTCGCAGCGGGCAAGAAGATCGACTTCTATCACTCGGTGAGCAAGGACGGGCGCGCCCAAATTTGGTTACGCCCTTATCAGCCGCCGCCCGAAATTCCAGACGCTGAGTATCCGCTCTGGCTGTGTACCGGGCGCGTGCTCGAGCACTGGCATACCGGAACCATGACGATGCGCGTTCCACAACTTCGGCGCGCCATGCCCCAGTCCTACGTGGAAATGAATCGCGAGGACGCGCAGACGCTCGGCGTTGCCGACGGTGAGCGCGTGGTCATCGAATCGCGCCGCGGGCGCGTCGAGTTGCCGGTGTGGATAGAAGGGCGCGCCAGCCCCCCGAAAGGCACGCTGTTCGTGCCTTTCTTCGACGAGCGAATGTTGATCAACCTGGCCACTCTCGACGCCTATGACCCGTTCTCGAAGCAACCCGATTACAAGAAGTGCGCCGTGCGGCTGAGGAAGCTGCCTCGCACGTAACCTGTTTGAATTTCCCAATTTTTGAGAAAGACCACGCACGATGGAACCCGCGCAGAGTGAGGCATCGCACCGCGTCACGCACGTTGCCATCGCGCTCGCGGTGGGCGCGGCTTGCGCGTTGTTTCTGCTCGAGACAGCGCCTGGGCGTCGCGCGCGGGTGAGCCCTGTGCCGAGCGCGGCCTCGCGCGCGCTGCCTGCGCCCGCCTACGCGGAACTCAGGGAGCTGCGCCGCGGGCCCAACGCGGACATGTACGCTGGGGCATTCACGGCCTTCGAGCTCAGCGCGGAGCCCGTTGGCACGCAGGAGCTCTCCCCGCAGGCGCGCGCGGAGGCGCGGAGCGCGCGGCGAGCGCGGCGCGCTTACGACGGCGCGCCGCCCGTGATTCCTCACGCCATTGGGCAACGTGAACCCGCGGATTGCCTAGCCTGCCATGAGCAGGGTGCCCGCGTCGCTGGCAAGATCGCCCACCCCTTCAGCCACGAAGTCTACGCCAGCTGTACGCAGTG
>JAEUAF010000748.1 GCA_019695485.1 Sorangium sp. | reverse complement strand
CAGCGTCGGCTGCGGTGCCACGGATCTGGGCAGCGCCGCGGCCGGGCCGACCGAGCGCGGCGCAATCGAGCGCGGCGGCATGGAAACCGGCGCCATCGAAAGCGGCGCGGTGGAGAGCCCGTTCGCGAAAACCGGCGGCATCGACTGGGGCGCCAGGGAGGCTTCGGGGCGCGAGAACGGAGTCTCGCGCTCGTTCGCTTCGCCTTCGGAGACCTCGACGGTCGTCACGCCGCTGCCCTGCGGCGGCGCGTCCGCCGCGCTGCTTCCAGGGCGCATCGATTGAATGGGAATCGATTGGGGACGGGCGACGGAGAGCGTTTCGAGCCCCTTCGCGCGTCGACGGCGCTCGAGGAAGCTCAGCTTTTGCCACAACCGATACGCGACTGGCAGCACCACCGCCCAGAGAGCGAGCACCAGCACCGGCGCAAAGATCAGCGTATCGATCCCCGCATCCGGCGCACGTGATGCGCTGTAGAGAGCGACCGCCAGCGTCCCGCCGACCAACGCACCGACGCCGGCACGCGCGACGCGACTGAGCTCGGCGGACTTCTTGAAGCGGCCGTATTCGCGCACGCACACCGTGCACCATTCGTCGTGCCCGATCTGGTGCTGCGGGCAGGTTTGGCCACCACAAGCGGCGCAAACGTTGCCGTAGCTCGGCTTTCCGCAGACGGAGCAAGGAAAGTGCGCCGGCACTTCGTGCAGCGGCCGCCCACTCTGCTGCCCCGCACGCAGCGAGGGATTCATCGAACTGCGAGCGTGGAGCGACGGCACCTCGGTCTTCGGCACCATGGCGTCGAGCTCCGGTTCGCCGTGCGAACGGGCTCGGCTGCGCTCGTAGAGGCCGGCCAGGTCATCCCACATCGCGGCCAGCTGGACATCCGAGATCTCGAGGTAGCGCGCCGCCTCGCTCTCCGCGGCGAGTTGCAGCGCCGTCTGCGCATCCGGCAAGGCGAAGAGATACGCGAGCAAGTCGGCGAGGCGCAGCGTCTGCACCATGGCCGACACGACGGTATCCTGCATGGCGCGCTGGGGCGCGTGGTGAAACGCGATCACCCGCGGCACGGGATCCGGAATATTCCACGCCGTCAGCACATGGGCGCCGAGCACAGCGTGATCGAAACCGAACAGTTTGCGCTCAGCGAGATGGATCTGGTCGGGAACGTGGCCGAATTCCTCCAGCAGGTCGGCGTAACGCTCGCGCTCGGCGTCGAGCAGCATGAGCTTGCCGATGTCGTGCAAGAACCCGCATGTAAAGAGCTCGTCGTGGGGCAACCCCACATGTACCGCGAGATAGCGACACAGCGAGCCGACTACAGCCGCGTGCTCGAGCAACTCCATCGCCAGGCTGTTGCTGCCGTCGAACAGGTCCAAAATGGCAGCAGTGGTAGCGACCTGATTCAAGCGCCGCGTGCCCACCAGTACGGCGGCGTGGCGCATCGAAGTACAGCGAACCTTGAGGCCGTAACCGGCGGAATTCACGAGTCGCAGAAGTCGGGCCGAGAGCGCCGGGTCGCTCTCGAGCACCGCGACGACCTGCTCGATTCGTGTATTCTGGCTGCGCGTGAGCTCGTCCAAGCGGCGAGCAGCGATGGGGAAGGGCTTGGCGCCGACGATCCGAGTTCCAACCGCAGCAAGACTCGCGGCTGCGCGACTTTCGGCTTCGGCGTCATCATGATCGCCGAACCAAAGTTCCTCGTCGACTGCAAAGCTCTGGTTTTTGACTGGGCTCCCCACGGTCAATGCCTCTCGTGAACGGTCACTCTGCGGCAGCCTGGGCCTTAGGGGCCTCAGCGGTGTCTTGCTCACGGATGAACAGCTCGCGCGTCGTGAAGCGCGACCCTTCCAAGATCACCTGAGCGCCGCGGCGAGTCGCCACATTGACGATGATCGGGGCCAATAGATTGACGGTCGCGGGCAAGCCTTGCGGCGCGCACAACACCACCATCAGCGCTACGTCCTCGAGTGCGCCGGCGAGACCCACGTCGGAGAGCGCCTGCGCAATATCCACGTCCGGATACTTCGCGCCGAAGGCGTGCGCAGAAACGACGGGCAAGGCCAGCGCTGGCGTCTCCGTCGACTGCAACCAGGCCAAGAAGCCCGTGCCGTTGTGCGGCACCAAGACGAACCTTCGCTCGTTCGGAAAGCCGATCACGCCGGTAGCGAAATCGAGGACTTGGTCCTCTTGTATTTCCAGAGCGCCAAAGCGCTGACTCATGATGTTCATTGCGTTATCCCGGACCTTTCGCCCCGCGGACGCGGGGATGAATTGGACTCGACCGGCTGACTGTTGCAGGGCTCGTGCCAAGCTCTGATCGAGTTGGCGTGGGCTCTGGCAGGGCCGACTGGGCGCACCGATCCTCTGCGAATGAACGGCAGCGCGCCGCCAGGCTTGAGCTGCAAAAGCTGCGTCGTCATCGCTTCTTCTTGACCACGGCGCCCTCGATGCGCGCCCGAATGAGGTGCACCGCCTCGGAGTGAAGCTGGCACACGCGCGACTCGGTGACGCCGAGCACCTCGCCGATCTCGCGGAGGCTGCACTCGTCCTGGTAGTGCAAGCTCAACACCAGCCGCAGCCGCTCGGGCAGTTCATCGATGGCGTTGCTGACGGTGTGTTGCAGCTCGGCGCGAACCGTCGTTGCCTCTGGAGACGGGTCGAGTGTAGGTGGCTCGGCGATGGCCCCGAGTTCGAGCCGCGCGAAACCGGCTTCCGCGATCTCGCCAAGCAAGTCCTGGTAGGCCGAAAGCGATAGGCCGAGCTCGCCCGCGACCTCCTCCTCGGTGGGCATGCGCCCGTGCCGTTGGGTCAGATCGGAGGCCGCCGTCGTAATGCGACGCGATGCGCCGCGCAGCTTTCGAGACAGCGGATCGAGCGCCCGCAGATAGTCGAGAATCGCACCCCGCACCCGATACGATGCGTAGGCCTCGAAGTGCTCGTCCTGCATGCCATCGGAGCGCCGCTGCAGCGCCTCCGCCATGCCAACCCAGCCCGCCGACAAGATGTCGTCGAACGTAATGCTGGAAGGCAGCGTCCGGATCGTTCGCATCGCGATGCGCCGAACCAGCGGCATGTACCGTTCGTACAGCTTCTGGTCTTGCGCACGGTCACGTGCCGGGCGGGTTGCGGGGGTAGCGGTCACCGAGACTGTCTCCGTTGACATCAACCGTCGGACGGGAAAAGTGCAGAAAGCACCGCTTCGGACGAGGCATCGACGATGTCCTCAGGTACGCGCGGCCCGTTGCAGAGATAGGCAATCGGCAGGCGTCGGGGCAGCGCGGCGTGGAGCGCACCTCCGACCTGCTGAGTTTCATCGAGCTTGGTCACGACCACGTGCGTCAAGGCCGGGTCGGCGTAGCTTGCTACCACGCGCTCAGCGTCGTTGGCGCGAAGCCAAGCCGGAACCACCAGCAACACGTGAATGCGCGGGCCTGAGACGTTGCGCAACGATTCGGCGAGAACGGTGCCGACGCTGTGCGCAGATCGCCCCGCCGTGTCCACCAGCACGACCTCCGATCGAACATCGCGCACCGCGCGCTGGAATCCGGTCGCCTCGTGAACCATCTGCAACGGAATCCCCATCAGCGAGGCGTAGCGTTGCCATTGCTCGGCCGCGCCGACGCGGAAGGTATCCAGACTCACCACACCCACGCTGCGCCCGAGCTCGAGCCGGGCGCGTGCAGCCAGCTTGGCGAGGGTCGTGGTCTTGCCGACCCCGGTCGGGCCAACGCAGGCAATGATCTGCGGGCCAGGCGAAACCAGCAGGTCTGCCGCGACCGCGATGCGCTCCCGCACCCGATCGATCAACCAGCTCCGCAGTGCTTCTCGCCCCTTTTTGGCGGGACGCGCCGCACCGTTCGTGAGCTCCCGCGCCAACGTGCCCTCGAGCCCGAGAGAATGCAGAATCTCGAGTGCGCGCTCGCGGGGCGGCAGATTGGCGTTCAGCTCCTCGACCATGGCGCGCAACACCGACAGCTCACGCTCGACGTCGTTGCTGGCGCTGCTCGCGTTGCCGAGCAACGGAAACGCCTGCGGGCGCGCTCCCCCCCGCTGCCCCGAAGGCCGATTCACGGTGGTGCGAACTCCGGTCTTGGCTGCAAATGGCCAATCGATGCCGGCGGGTGCCGCCGCGGTGACCTCGACGTAGGAGCGTTCGAGTCCGCCGGCCTGCCCATTCGTGACCTGGCGAGTGGTCTCGATCAGCGCATTCGGACCCAGGGTCGCCTTGACCTGGCCGAGCGCTTCTCTGAGATCCGCACCTCGAAACGACTGATACTGCACGTTAAACCTCCGCGACCTTTACGAGTAAAAACCTAGATTTCATGCGGCAGCCTTTCCAAAGCCGATCGTCTCGAACGGCCGGATGCTCACCTCGGGCTCAAGTTCTCTGAAGCTCAGCACCGAAAGCTCGGGGCAACGTCGCTCGGCGAAGGCGCGCAGATAGCGGCGCACGTCGGGGCTCGTAATCACGCACGGCGGTCGACCTGACTGCATCATGCGCTTCACAGCCGCTTCGAGGGACAAGCCTAGCTGGCGGGCAAGCTCGGGATCGATGGCGCCGCCGGTCCCCGACGCGATCTCGCGTAGCGAGCGGCGGAACATCTCTTCGACGGGCGCGTCGAGCACCAGCGCCGAGAGAGAGCCGTCGCTGCCGGTGAAAGCGGCGGTAATTTGACGGGACAAGCGTTGGCGAATCATCTCGGTCAACTGCTCCGTGTCGCGCGTCGTCGCGGCAAGCTCCATCAAGCCCTCGAGAATCGAGCGCAAGTCGCGAATCGAGACGCTTTCGCGGAGCATATTTCGGAAGACGCGGAGCACTTCTCCGAGAGAGAGCAAATTCGGGACCAAGTCCTCGACGAGCTTCGGCGTGGTGCGTGAGAACACCTCGAACAGGTGTTGAAGCTCGGCTCGGCCGAGAACGTTGTGGGCGTTGGTGCGCACCATCTCCGAAAGGTGCGTGGCGATCACCGTGGTGTGGTCCACCACCGTGTAACCGAGCGCCTCGGCGTACTCGCGATCCCGCGCGAGCACCCAACGCGCCGGGGTACCGAAAGCGGGGTCCTTGGTGGCCTCACCGTCGATGGGCGGCGCCGACCCACTCGGATCCATGGCCAACAGGCGCCCCGCTCGCGTCGTGCCCCGCGCGACCTCGGTACCGAGCAAGAGGAAGCGATAGGCCCCTGGCGGCAGCTGCAGATTGTCGCGAATGTGCACGGGCGGAATCACGATTCCGAGGTCGAGCGCCATCTGCTTGCGCAAGGCGGAGATGCGGTCCACGAGGTTTCCGCCCATCTGCGGGTCGACGGCGTGGACGAGCTCGTATCCGACTTCGAGAGCCAGAATGTCGAGCGGCAGCGCGGTGTCGATGTCCTCGGCCGAACCGGGCTTGACGGCAGGCTTCTCATTGGCCGCCTCAGCGTTCGGGTCGACCGCCGGCTTCGGTTCCTTGCGGGCCACGAGGCCGAGCACCGTCCCCAGCAACAGAAAGGGTACCAGGGGCATGCCCGGAAGTAGGGCGAACAGCGTCAACACCCCGGCAGTCGCCGCGACAGCGCGCCGACTACCGAGCAGCTGGGTCCGCAGGGCACGCCCCAATTGGTCCCCGGTTGCGGTGCGCGTCACCACGATGCCGGCGGCCGTCGAAATCAGCAGCGCAGGGACCTGCGAGACGAGCGCGTCACCGACCGACAAGATCGAGAAGGTCTCGGCGGCGCTCGCCAGCGTCATGCCGTTGGCAAGGCCGATCAAGAGTCCGCCGATCAAGTTGATGGCCGTGATCAAGAGCCCGGCGATGGCGTCGCCTTTCACGAACTTGCTGGCGCCGTCCATGGCACCGAAAAAGTCGGCCTCGCGCTCGATCGCCCGCCGCCTATCGCGCGCAATTTCTGGGGAAATCGCGCCAGCGTTCAGGTCCTGGTCGATCGCCATCTGCTTGCCGGGCATACCGTCCAAAGCAAAGCGAGCCGCGACCTCGGCGACGCGGCCGGCGCCCTTGGTGATGACCACGAAGTTGATGACCACCAGGATCAGAAACACGACCAAGCCGACGACGACATTGCCGCCGACGACGATGCGCCCAAAAGCCTCGACGACACGCCCTGCCGCGCCATGACCCTCGTGACCCTTCAGCAGAATCATGCGCGTCGTGGCTACATTCAGGCTCAGGCGCAGCAACGTGGCGACGAGGATGACCGCCGGAAACGAACTGAACTCGAGCGCCTGTTCCATGAACAGGCCAATCAGGAAGACGCCGATCGACGCGGCCAAGCTGATGGCGAGCATCATGTCGATCAGGAACCCCGGCAGGGGCACCACCATCATCAGCACGATGCCGATCAGCGCCAACGGCACCGCGAGGTCCGCGGCGATCGACTGGCGCTCGGGGGGCTTCACTGCCGAGTTCACGGAGCCTGCCGGTGCGAGAAATATGCCACCCGAACCCCGCGCCCCGCCTCACTTTTCAGGGCGTTTCACGGCCGTCGGGCAGCGGGACGTGTCAGCTCGCTGACACGCGCGCGGTCATGGCGCCGACCGCGCGCTCAGGGCGGCAGTAGGCGTCGCACCAACACCGACCCCATGCCCGCGCGCTTGGCGGCTTCGATGCCGAGCGGGCTATCCTCGAAGACAACGCAGTCGACGGGCG
>JAEUAF010000730.1 GCA_019695485.1 Sorangium sp. | reverse complement strand
GTGCGACCAATAGCGCCGGGGCGGGGGGCATGGCGCCGTACCCAGATCTCAACTTTGCGGGCCTGGTGTCGGCGGTTGAGCTGGCGCCCGTTCGGCTCGCGGCGAATGGCATTTACCCAGCAAAAGTAAACATTGCGAGTGGCGGCGTCGATAACCTATTCGGCAATAATCCGCCATTGGTCGCGACCAATGCCGAGACTCAGGCGCTGCGCGCCTCCGTGCAGCACGCGAATCTGCGGATCATCTTTACGGTGTGCGAGGGGCTCTATCGAATCGAAGCGAAGAAGTCGTCCGGCATTGCCACGCTTGCTGACTTGCGCGGCAAGCGCATCGCGCTCCCAACCGGCACTTCCTCGAACTACTTCCTCTACAAGATGCTGGGCCTCGTGAACCTTCAGGAGAGCGACGTCACCATCGTCAATCAATCGCCAGGCAAGGGTAGCTTGTCGGCAGACGCCGCGACCATTTGGGAGCCCGGTATTCAGTATGTTGCGGACGGGCTCGGCAGCGACGCGGTCGAATTCCAAAAGGACGACCAGGGTCGCGAAGTTTATCGGGAGCTCTTCAATCTGCACGCCACCGCCGAGAGTCTCGCTGACGCGAGCAAACGGCGCACCATCGTCGGCTTCGTAAGGTCGCTCATCACGGCATCGACCCAGATTCGGCAAGATCCGACCCCGGTGTTCGCGTTGCTGACGGGCCCCACCGGAGCGACTCAGAGCGACCTTACGAAGGTCTGGAAGTACGAGCGCTTCGCGGGAACCCTGGTGAGTGATGCCTTGGACGTACTCGAGCAAGAAGAGCCGTGGCGCGCCAAGCTCGACAATCGCACGGCGCGGACGCGCGCCGAGCTTGCACCGCTGGTGGACGACAGCGTGCTCAAAGAAGCGCTCGGCATGTGAAGAAGGCGCCGGTCCTCGCGGCTCGGGCGCTGACCCTTGGGGGTCGGCTCGCGTCCTGAGCCCGCGAAATACCGCTGAAAGCACGCGCTCTTGCGGCCGCCGACGCAATCTTCGCGCGGTTCTTGATTCGAGCTAGAGTCCGCCGCGATGCAGACCGCGGGAGAGAAGAAACCTCGCCTTCAACAAGGTGAACTGGCCGACATGCTCGCCGGGCGAACGCCGCACTCGTTCCTGCTCGTGGTCGTGGCCCTGGCGATGGCGCTCACCCTGCGCGGGCTCAAGCACGACTCGCCGACCGAAGATGAGTGGGCGCATCTGGTGCGCGGCATCAGCTACTTCCAGACGCGCGACATGCGCATCCACGTGCAGCACCCGCCGCTCGCCAACGTGCTCGACGCACTGCCCTCGGCGTTCGACAAGAACCCGGACGTCACGCAGATGAAGACGTGGCAAGAGGGCTACGCGCCGGGGATCGAATACATCAAGGTGGACTATGGGCACGCGCGCGCCCAGCTGCAGCGCGGACGTTACGTCGCGGCGGGGTTTCTGGCGCTGCTCGTCGCGTATGTCTTCTATTTCTGTCTGTCGATCTTTGGCTGGCCGACGGCGGCGGCTGCGGCATGCCTGATAGCGTTCAATCCCACGCTGATGGGGCAGGCGCGCTACGTCGCTACCGATATGCCTGTCGCTGTCATGGCCACTATCGCGACGGGCGAGCTGGTCCGCTACTTGTCGAACTCGCGGCGGATTTTTGGCTTGGGGCTCGCGCTGTCGGCGCTCGTGCTGAGCAAGCATAGCGGCATCGTGTTGCTCGCCATTTTGGTGTTGGTGGCGTTCCTGGCGGCTTTCTTCGGTAAGGGCATTTTTCGAGGCGAGGCGTCGCGATTGCGCCGTTTGGCGCGCTGGCTCGGCCATTTCGCGATCGCCGGACTCATCGTGTTGTTCTCGATCAACGCCATCTACAAATTCGACCGCACGGGGATGACCGTGCAAGAGATCTTGGAGGCGCCCGAGCCGCAGCATTGGGTGACGAAGAGCTACCACGGGGAGATGTTGGAGCAGCGCTCGCCCTTGCCGCACTTGCCGGCGAAGCTTCGCATCCCGCTGCCCTACTCGTATTTGTTCGGCCTGTTCGCGGTTCAAGAGCAGAATCGCGGTGGCTACCCAAGTTACTTCCTTGGCAAGCCCTTGCACGGTGGTGCGGTGCTCTATTTCCCGGTGCTCCTCATCCTCAAAGACCCCCCTGCGTTGCTGGCCATGTTGGGACTCGGCCTGGCCATTCTGTGGCGAAGACCGCGCGGCTCGAAGAGGCCAGCCGACGCACCAGTGGTCGCCGTTGCCTCGGCAGCGTCAGACGCGCCGGAAGGGCAAGTCAAGCCGGCGACGCCGCAAACGGACGCTGAAGCGGCGGGGGCGGAAGCGAAGCTCGCCGCGGGGCCGGCGCCGAAGGATGCCACGCGAGTGGACGCGGACGACCGAGATGCGGACGCGGATGCCGACGACTAAAAAGGGGAAGCGCTCGGCGGTGGCGGAATCATTAAAAAAAAAAACCCTGAAGCGAAGTCCGTGCTCGCTCAGCCTGCGCGCACGCTCACCCCCTCGACGCCGCCCGCCGCGTTGGTTCCGGGGCGCGAGGTCTTCTTCTGGGGGCTTTCGATGGCGAGCACCTGCTGCTTGCTGGTTGCCGCGCTGTTCTTGCTCTTCATCGTGCGCTCGAATTTGAACATGGGTGTTCGCCACGCGCTCGCGGTGATTCCGCTGATCAGCGTGCTTGGTGCGCGTGCGTTTGCGCGTGCCCCCGAAGTCTTACAGGGGGATCGTTTACAGGGCGCGCGCTTGGTTGGTCTGAGCGCTGTCGCCAGCGCGGTCATCGCTGGCCCCGGCTACCTCAATTACTATAACGTGTTCGCGCTCGGCCAAGGCTCGTGGGTCAACGTGGTCGGCGACGATTGGGGCCAAGATCGCGAGGCCTTCGTGCGCTTCGCGCAGAAGGAAGGGCTCGACCCGCTCTATTACCATACCCAAACACCCACCCGAAAACTCGAGGTCGACTACCTCGGTCTCAAATACAAGGACTTGAATTGTAAGACGCGGCCTCGTCCCGGCTCTTGGGTGGCGATTCACTCGCAGTACGTGCATCGCTTCGAAGACACCAAGAACTGCGCGACCTGGATGCAAGGCCTCGAGCCAACCTACAAATTCAACGACAACGTGTGGGTCTACAAGATCCCCGCAGCGCGACCGCCCGTGGAGTGAGCCGTTACCAGGGCGCGAAGAATAGGGCGGAGCCGAGGCTGCCGCCTTCGAGCGTCAACTGGCTGCGGCGTTCGCTGCCGCGCACGCGCACGGACACGGCGTGCTGTCCTGGGGTGACCTGCACGAGTGCGACGCTGATCTGCGCGGGCAGGGTTTGCCAGGCGGAGAAGGACCAGTTGCCCGGTCCCCGCGTTTCGCCGACGATCTTGAGCTCGCCGCCCTGCTGCGCATCCTCGAAGTCCTCCAGAACCGCGCGATCCACATCGAGGACGTGAACGGCCTGCAACGCCTGCTCATCCACTTGGACGTCGACGGTCTCGGCCTTGGTTTCCGGGCCGCTGACGAGTGACACCAGTTGTGAACCCGTGGGGATGTTCACGGGATGGCTTGGACGACCATAGCCGACCACCACGAGCAGCAGTGCGGCCTTGGCGGGCAAGCCGCTGCACTCCACGCTGCCGGCGAGATCGGCGGCGTTCCCGCCGAGCGCCTGGGCTCGCGCTCGTGCCTGGCACGCTTGCCCGGGATCGACCCCCAAGCAGGCGAGACTCGAGACGAGCTCA
>JAEUAF010000701.1 GCA_019695485.1 Sorangium sp. | reverse complement strand
CTCAGGCCATCCTTGGTCTACAGGTGGAGGACGTGCTCGGCCAACTCATCGAGCAAACGCAGCGCCGCGTCGGTGCGCTCTCGGGACTCGGCTCATCGCTGGCAGAAATGGTGGACCAGCATCCGAGCCTTTATCCCACCGTGGATCACCTACAGACCAAGATCACGGAACTCCAGGCAGAGCGGGACCGCACGATGGTAAGCCAGGAATCGTTCGAGCCGGGCGAAGCGGAGCTCTTCTAGTTCTCGCCAAATTCGAGGCCGAGGCTGGGCAACGTGAGCGCCGAGCGGCGCTCGATGACGAGCCCGCGCGGCGTCAGATCGATGTTGTCTGCCTCCTTCGAGAGCGTGGCGTTGAACCACTCGGCGGTCGCCGTCAGCCACCACCCATTGCTGAACGTGAACCGCTTTTCGAAGCGCAAATCCAAGCGAAAGAAGCTTGGTAGCCGCCCGCGCTTGATCGTCGCGGTCGGCGCCACTGGTCCGCCTGGGCGGCAGTCCGTGGTCGGGCAAGCGATCTCGTAAGGCCGCCCGGAGGCCCAATACGCGCGCGTCCCGAGCCTGAAGCCGCGCCCGAAATCGTAACCGAGCACAGCGGAGAGCACGTGAGTCCGGTCGAACGACGAGAGCACGCGGTCGGCGCCCACTTGTCCCTCGGCCCGCGACAGCGTGTACGAGAGAAATCCACCGAGCGACTCGGTGAAATTGCGGCGCAAGAACTGCTCGACGCCGTAACTTCTACCGAACACGCCCGGCGTGTCGATGTCGAGGAATTGATGAAACAGCGTGGTGCGCCCGAGCATCCCCAAGGGCAGCGCATACTCGATCCCCTGAGACGCCTGCGTGGCCGCCTGCGTCGAGCGCTCGATGGCATTCGGTCTGCGCCCCGGCATGCGCACCGCCGTGGCGGGCACTTGATGCGCGCGGCCGAACCCGGCCAAATACGCGACACCCTCGCCAAGGCGCGTCCGCACGGAGAGCCGAGGGTCGACGAAGACATGGTCGACCCCGCGCGAACGCAGCGCGTCCACGCGCAGGCCCGGAACGATCTCGAAACCGCGACGCGGCCGCAGCACGAAATCAGCGTAGGCGCCGCCCGTGCGGTCGACGCGGTCGGGATAGACCACCACTTTTCTATCGTCGATTTGCTCGCGGTCACCCGTCACGCGATCGAGGGCGAAATCGGCTCCCGAGCGCATCCGCACATTCGCGCTGAGCCGCTGTTCCCATTCGCTGCGCAGGCGCAGCCCTTGGGTTCGCTGAAAAGAGCCCGGCACGCCTGGATCCTCGGTCGACGTGAGCACTCGATCGCTGCGCCCTGTGAGGCCCACGCGAACGCGCCCCGACTCGTAGCTGTGATCCCAGCGCGCATCGATGCGGTGAAAGGCCACGTCGAACAGTGTGAGACCGATCGCCTTGTTGCGCAGATGATCGAACGCGCCAAAACTGAACAGCGTGAGTCGATCGGCGCGAGTCACCGCGTACGACAGTTTTGCTTGATAGTCGCCGTATCCCAACTGATAGTCGGGCGCGACCAACGCCAGCAACGCCTGCATGTAACTGTAGCGACCGCCCAGGGCCAGACTGCCACGCCCACCGTCAAACGGATGCTCCAGCGCGGCGCTCGCGTCGAACACGCGAGCCTGCCCTTCCACTCGACTGTGGTCGCTCGGCAGGGACGTCTCGCCGGCCAAGAGTGCCCCCGCAGAGCGGCCAAATCGCGCCGGATAGGGCCCAGGAAAGAGGTCGACGCGATCGATGAGGAGTGGCGAAATCACGGACGGCCCGGGGCCAACGTGAAACAAGAGCGGCACGTCGATGCCATCAATGAGGTACCCGACGCTGCCGGGTGGTGAACCTCGCACGTAAAAATAGGGCAGCCCGCTCAACACGGGAGCCACGCCAGGCAGCACTTCGACGACGCGAAACGGATCGCCGAAGGCACCAGGCACGCGTCGGGCCTCTTCTTTCGGAATGTGAATCGAGCCTGCCTCGGCCGCTTGTTCACCGAGCACCACCACCGTCGGCCCTTCCGGCGCAGGCGGTGCCGAAGGCGCGCCTGGCTCCGGGACCGCTTCTGGATTCTCGGGTGGACTGGGCGCAGCGCCACCGGGCGCGGTCGGCGCCAAGCTTGGCGCGGCGGGCTCGGGCTGGTGAAAGGCCACGCGCAACGCGATGCGCGCGCGCACGGGGATGCCGCCGCGCAACGCAGGAGAGAACCTCAGCGCCCCGGCCGCGCTACGCGCAACCTCCGCGAACGGCGCCTCACCCGCTGTCACGCGACTGTCCACCACGCTGCCGTCTTCCCCGATCACGAGCTCGAGCACGACTTCTGCGTCCCCGACCGCATGCTCCGGATACGGCACGTGCACGTCGCCGAGCGGCCGCGGCGCAGTGACTTCCGTCGGCTCCGCGCGAGCGAACTCGGGGCGCGCAAGCGCCGCGCAAATGGCCAGAAAAGCGACCCCGAACCGCAACCTCCAATGCATTGAGACGCGCGAGCCTACTCGGGAATTCTAGGCCCCGTCACCCCGAAAACTCCGGCCCGAGGCTCGCCGTCTCCGCACGGGAAGGCGGCGCGGCCTTCCTCTTCAGCTAGCTCGGGCCCGCGCCGTCGCTCGCTGACGCTTCGCCGTGCGTGGGTTCGGTCAAGCGGGATTGAGGCTCGCGTGCTTCTAGCTCGCGTGCGGGCGGCGCCGCCACAGCTGGCTCGTGGCTTTCGGGTTCGATCGCGCCCTGCGTCTGCTTGAGGAGCGTATCGAGCTCCGCAAGCAGCTTTCGGTCTGCGCGGCGCGGAGCGCTGGGAGCGCTCGGAGCGTTGGGAGACGAACGCGGAGGTTCACCAGGGCCCGCGTAGTCGACCCAGTACGCGAAGTGGTTTCGAACGTCCAAGTGCACGAACGACGAATTCGGATAGTAGCCGACTCCCACGTCTTCGAGTTCACGCAGATAGTCGCAGATCACCGCGTTCGGCACGCCGACCACGAAGAAGTCCACCGCCGAGCTCAGCTTGTGCCGCGAGTCTTGATAATAAGACGTGGTTCGATAGCCACTCACCAGGCGGATCGGGCGTCCCGCGAAGGTATCGCTGACTTGGACTAACAGTCGAATCAAGCGCTCGGGGAGGGCGGGATGCGCGCCGCTCGCGCCCAAGAGCTCGTTCAGGGTGCGAACCGCCGAGGAGCGCAGGCGCCCGTCCGAGTCCACAACCGCACCGCTAAAGTGAGCGCTCGGCGTCGACACATCCAGATACCCCTTCTGCTTCGTCGGCTTGACGTAGGGCTGCCACGACTTTGGGACGGCTTTGGCGACCGCGGGGAGGCTGAGAATTTGACCTACGCGAACCCGCCCAGTCTTGCCCAAGCCGTTGCTGGCCGAGAGCGCTGCGACGCTCGTGCCGTAGCGGGCCGCAATTTGGGCCAGCGTCTCGCCCTGCATCACTCGATGGCGAGTCGGCGCGGCGGAGCCCACCGACAGCGAGGCTTTGACGATGGGCGCCGTCGTCTTCTCTTCCGCGGTCGGGCGATGGCGACCGCCGTCGTCGTCTGAGCGCTCGGGGCTTGGGAGGGTCAGCCGCTTCGCTTCGAGTCGCTGACCGCTGCAAACAACGCGCGTTTTGGCGGTGCGCGTGGCAGTCGCCAGAGCCGGCGCGGGCGCCACGCTGGCCGCACACAGGGCGAATGGGAGCAGAGCGGAGGGTCTCACCGACCCGAACCGCTCCCACGCTCCCACGCTCAGGGCCAACTTATCGTCGATACCCGGGCAGGCTTCGGGCCAGATTGGCCCCCAGCTTCCCTTCGTGGCGCGCCCCCGAGCGAGGACTGCTACTCTGCCGCGCGCACCCCCTTCCGTTCCGACTCAGTCGCCCGCCGACGCGAGTCGGCCCGATCCACTCGAGCCGGCGCCCGAACGCTGACCCATGCACACCCTCTATTTAGTCTCGGTTTGGCTTCACATCTTGGCCGCCAGCACCTGGATCGGCGGCATGCTGTTCTTGGTGTTGGTCGTCGTACCGTGGCTGCGCCAAAAAGATCGCGCGAACGCCGCCGCTTTTCTGCGCGAGACGGGCAATCGCTTTCGCAATGTGGGCTGGGCAGCCTTCGCAGTCTTGCTGCTCACTGGGACCTTCAACCTCTCCGTGCGCGGCGTTCGGCTCGCTGACTTTGGCGATGCCGCTTGGCGGGCTTCGCCGTTCGGTTCGTCGGTATTGCTCAAATTGACGCTGTTTTCCGCTGTCCTTGCGCTGAGCGCCGTGCACGACTTCGTCGTAGGACCGCGCGCAACGCGCGCCATCGAAAACGCTCCGCGCTCCGCTGAAGCGCAAACACTGCGGCGCTACGCCTCTCGCCTAGGCCGCGCGAATGTCGTCCTCGCGCTAGCCTTAGTCTTCGTCGCCGTGCTCCTCGTGCGCGGCTAGATCAAGCGGCCGGGGCGCGCCCCTGCATGAAACGGATCACGTCGCCTGCGGTATAGGAGCTTTGCAAAGGTCCGACGAAGCGAGCGATTTCCGAGAGCTCTTCGCCCGCGGTCAATAGCGGCAGCTCGACCCCCGTGTCGCGCTCCTGCGCGAGTCCGATCGTTGCCAGGAGTTGGTTGCAAAGACACAGCTTGTTCGCAGTGTCGGCCTCGTCCCCACCCTTGTGCAGATACGTTTGGACGGGTTCCCCGGCACAGCGATAGCCGAGCCGACCCGCTGCGTCGTGGTAAGGCCGACGCAGATAGCCGAGATCACAGACCCGCGCGCGCGCACGCAACGCGGCGATCTCCTCCGGTTGCTCTTCCCGCACGATGCGCTTGAACGGATAGCCCGTCGGCGACGCTTCGAAGTCAGTCACGACGCTCAGCCGGCGGCGCTTGGCGCGCTCCACCACATCGCGCTTCAGCTCAGGCAAAATCGCGGATTCGTCGCAAAAAGCAAAGGGCGTTCCGATCTGAACGCCCGCCGCACCGGCCGCGCGCGCCGCCCGCAAACGTTCCGGCGTCGCACACGATCCAGCAAGCCAGAACGGCACACCCAGCGCTCGGAATTCGGCCAAGTCAGGCACGTCTGCGCTGCTGAAACCCGAAGCGAACACAGCCTCCCCGCGCCGAGCCTTGCGCGGCGGTGCATTGTGGCCACCGGCCGTGTAGTCCTCGATGACGAAGCCGTCGACCGGGCCATTCGCCTTCTTCTGGAGCGCCTTTGCGATCACGTGAGACGACACGATCGCCAAGAACTGCGGCTGTCGGAGAGGCAGGGCGGGCAAACCAAACAGCTCGCGCGGACTAAAGCGCATTTGAACAGGCTCGTCCTGCTGGTTATCCTCGACGGATAGACGAAGCTCAGCGTCTTCCCAGCGGGCCAGGCGAGCGATGACTCCCGGGATCGAGGACGGTATGCCGGCGCCCATCAACACCACGTCCACCCCCGCCAGCAGTGCGCCGAAGAGCGATGCCAGTGTCGGAGTCTGAATCTTCTCGAGGTAGTTGATGCCGATCACACCTCCGCCCTCCTTGGCCAGCCAGACCTCGGCGAAGTTTGCCAAAACCAACACTTCCAGGCGGGCTCGCGACATCTCGGCGGCGGGCAGCGAGAGTAGCCGAAAGGCGCTGCCGGCGAGCTTCCCGCCTTCGATGAAGAACTCGCCGAGCACCCGCTCGACGACTGCCGGCCACGGAAAGTGCGACAGCGCGCGACGCATGTCTCCATTCGCGTCGCCGAGCTGCAAACGGCGCACGAACACGGTGTCGACGGCCGTGCCTGAGACCACGCCCAAGCAGCCTGACTCCGCGACGGTGCGCGCCAGTCGATAGTTCGAAACGCCGATGCCCATCCCGCCTTGAATGATCGCAGGCCATTCACGCTGCATGTCTGTGGCTTTCATGCCTGCCTTTCTAATCCTTCGCGGTGACGAAGGGAGAGGGCGAACTCGGTCCTGACCAACTTGTGACGCGAGCGACTCAGCCAGGGCCGATGCGCGGCGAGATCAGAATCCGAAAAGCGCCGACCAAGAACATGGCGAAGGCCAATGACCAAAGTCCGGCCGCTAGCTCGAGAGCACTCATCAGAGCGCTGAGCGGGAGCATCGGCGCGACCACGCGCACGAGCCCCGCCCCAATGACGAGCGCGAACGCCAGCGCGTCTCGCGAAGTGGCATGGATCAGGCGTCCCGTGTGGCCGAGACTCACGCGCGCCATCATGCCCAGCGTGAGCGTCCCGATCGCCCCGGCGGTGAGCGCGTGGACGGCGCTGCCAGCTGGAATTTGAGGCCAAAACGCAGAAGCCGCGCGCAAGCCTAGCCCCAGCGAGAGCCAGCCCGAACCCAGATGGAGCACCCACAGCAGGGGCGTCGCGCGCGTCTCCCAGGTTCCCCAATGGCGCATCCGCAAGAGCAGGAGGAGCGAGGCTCCACCAGCCACGACGGCGCTGACCCAACTCGGCGCTGCGCATACATCACATGCCAGTAACAAAACGAGCGCGACCACGCCAGCACGCTCCCAGCGCGGAAGTGAACGCACCCACTCGAGACGCAACGCGTTACGCGTAAACATTGGGATGACGCGCCCGCTCATCACCGCAATCATCACCAACACGAGATCCAAGGTCGCTTGATGGGCGCGACGCACAGCAACCCCGTTGTGCTCGAGCGCCGCCAAGTGCGCCATCAGACTCCCCAGGCTGAGCGCCGCGAGCATGGCGATGAAGCCGTAGTTTCGGCGGTTCTTGGTGAGCAGAATCGGACGCGCACAGGCAAGCGCGAGACCGACCGGAAATGAAAGATCGAGGAGTAGGGGCGCGAGCCTAGGCAAGCTATCGGCCCAAAACAGGCTCATTCGCCCGCAGATCCAGAGCGCGCCGAGCACCGCTAACCAACCACCTCGCGCCGTCTCGCGACCGGTCCAGTTCGAAACTGCGGTCAGCAAGAAGCCCCCGATCACCGCCATCGAAAAGCCGAACAGCATTTCGTGGGCGTGCCACTGCATGGCACCGAAGCACCCGCCCGGCTGAAAGCCGCCACGCATCGCCAGCAGCCAACACGGCACGGCGAGCACCGCATACGCAGCGGCTAGCAGAAAGAATGGACGAAACCCCTTGTCGAACAGCGCAAAGCGCGCGGAAGGCGCAGCGCGATGACTCAAGAGCGCGGCTTCGGAAATCAGCATCAGCGACTACTCTCCCAAGGCGCTCGCTCAAAACCGCCGAGAGGTCGATGCACTTCGCGAGCACAATCCACGTCAGCGCGTCTGCAATGCGCGTGCCCGCCCGATTTGACCTCACTTGTTGCCCCTGAAACTGGGCGCGGGCCAGGCCGTGCGCGAAAAACGCAGCGAGCGATGCGGCGCGACGCAGCTTTTGCGTTAGGCGAGTCGACACGTCGCGTCATGGCTCTTCAATTCCCGTGAGTGGCGGACTCTCGATCCCAACGCTGACGCTCTCCGCCAAAAGCTCCGACAAGAACTCAGGCAGCGGGGAGCTAGGCTCGCGCACGAGGTCGCGCCGCACCTCTTCGAGCAGTCGCGCTCGTCCGCGTAGCTCGCCGAGCGAGGGCCGTCGCGCGAGCAAGCGTCCGGCGTTCCGCGCAAATGCCGTCGAAAAGCCGTCGCAACTTGCGCTCAGATCGAGCAGCGCTCGACGCAACACCTCGAGCCTCGAAACTTCGGGGGAACGTCCGGGAGCGTGCGGCCTGGCGCGCCCGAGAACGCGCAGCGTCCCGACCAACGCGCGGTATTCAGAAAGCTCATCGAGCCGGGCAAGCACTGCGCAAGCCTCGCCGATCTCGTCGGCGCCCACACCGAGGGCGACGCCAAGCGCCTCCCGCGCCGCCCACTCCCCTTCTACGGCGGAAGCCCACCACGCGACTAGTTCGTCGAAACCGGCAGTACGCATCGCTCGATATATCCCACGAGCAGCCACGCCAATTGGATGACCCAAATCACATCGTGTTTCCCCACCCAATCCGGCGCGGCCGGACGGGCGTCAGCCGAAACGATTGTGCCTTTGCCTCAACGAACGTACGCTAGAAAGCCGTGCCAGCGACCCCAATCGAGCTACTGCGCGCGTTCCCCCTGTTCAGGCACGCGGGGGAGCAAACGCTCGCGACGCTCGCGCCCCTCGTACGTAGCGTGAGCTACGCGCATGGCCAGGCACTCTGGGACGTCGGCGAGTTGCCGGACCAGGCCTACTTCCTGTCGCATGGGCTCGTCGAAATCGTTCGGCCCACGCAGGCTGGCGAAGAAGTGGGTCTCGCCTTGTTCGGCCCGCGCGAATGTCCGGGGCTCTTCGCGATGCTCGACGGCCGCCGCTTTCCAGCGGGCGCGCGGGTGCTGTCGGAGGAAGCGCGGGTGTTGTGCGTGCCGCGCGAGGCGCTGGTGCGCGCCGTCGATCAAGACGCGGAAGTGTCGCGTGCCATGAGCGACGTGCTCCGCCAACACAACGCTATCCTGCGAGGAAAGGTGGATGTGGTCACGGCGGGTGAAGTGGCGCAGCGCCTCGCCACTCTGCTCGAAGTGTTGGGCGAGCGCTTCGGTGACGAACAGGACGGAGTATTGCAGATTCCACTCACACTCACACGGCGAGTGATTGCGCGACTGGTCGGGGCCCGCGTGGAAACCGTGATTCGCGTCCTGTCGCGCTGGGAAAAGGAGCAGTTCGTGGAAACCACGCCGGAGGGCTTCGTCGTTCGCAGCCAAGCGCGCCTGCACGAGGAATCCCAGCGTTGAATACCGCGCGTCTCCCGCCAATCGCGATCACGGTGATTTAAGTCATCTAGGGGGAACAGGCAGAGTCGGCAAACTGGGTTTCACGGAGACCCCCTATGCCACGCTCGCAAATCAAACCCATTCTCGGCGTCTGTCTTTGCACTCTGCTTGCGCTCGCGTGCTCCGGTAAAGCTCGCGAGAACCCAGCTCCCGTGGCCTCCACGGCTTCTGAACCAGAGGCGCCACTGGGCGCGCCGCTGAAAGCAACGCTGGCATCGGCGCCCGAAGTTCCCCCACCTTCGGGACGCCATGCGCCGGCAAAGGTCGTGGTCGAGCTCGAAGTGCGCGAGGTCGTGTTGCCGATCGCAGACGGGGTACAGTACACGTTCTGGACCTACGGAGGGCACGTTCCCGGCCGCTTCATCCGCGTGCGCGAAGGGGACACGGTCGAGTTTCATCTGCAAAACCACCCCGACAGCAAGATGCCGCACAACATCGATTTGCACGCCGTTACGGGCCCTGGCGGAGGTGCCACCAGCACCTTCACCGCGCCGGGCCATCAGACGCAGTTCACGTTCAAAGCGCTGATGTCGGGTCTCTATGTGTACCATTGCGCCACCGCCCCGGTCGGCATGCACGTGGCCAACGGCATGTACGGGCTCATCTATGTCGAGCCGCGGCAGGTGCTCCCGAAGGTCGACCGCGAGTTTTATATCATGCAAGGCGACTTTTACACGGTGGGCAAGTATCGCGAGAAGGGCGCTCAGCCCTTCGACATGCAAAAGGCGATCGAAGAAAACGCAACCTACGTGGTCTTCAATGGCTCGGAGGGCTCGCTCGTCGGTGACAAGGCTTTGCACGCCAAGGTCGGCGAGAAGATTCGGATCTTCGTGGGCAACGGCGGGCCCAATTTGACCTCGAGCTTCCACGTCATCGGGGAGATCTTCGATCGCGTCTACACGGAAGGAGGCACCAAATTTCAGGAGAACGTGCAGACCACCGTCGTGCCACCGGGGGGGTCGTCGATCGTCGAATTTACCGTGGAAGTACCGGGCACGTACATCATCGTCGACCACTCGCTGTTCCGCGCCTTCAACAAGGGCGCGATCGGCATGCTCAAGGTCGAGGGGCCCGAGCAGAAGGGCGTGTACTCCGGGCAAGAGGTCGATTCGGTCTACTTGAGCGACAAAGCGCAAACCTCGAATGCCTTGGAGCGCGCGGCGGCCGGGCTGCAGCAAGGCACTCTCACCAAGGAGGCGCAGATCGCGGCAGGACAACAGCTGTTCTTGGGCACTTGCTCGACGTGCCACCAGCCTGATGGGCGCGGTCTTCCGAACGCGTTTCCGCCCCTCGCCAAGAGCGACTTCCTGATGGCCGACAAGAAGCGCTCGATGGGCATCGTGCTGAACGGCCTGAAGGGCAAGGTCACGGTGAACGGGATGGAGTTCGACTCCGTGATGCCGCCCATGAGTCACCTGACGGACGACGATCTCGCCAATATTCTCACGTTCGTCAGAAACTCTTGGGGCAACTCGGGCGACGCCGTCTCCTCCAAGGAAATGGCCGATATGCGCGCCGGAACCGCGCGCCCGCCAGGCGCTGGCCACTGAGGGGAATGCCATGCGCACGCGGGCCATCGCACTGCTCGTGTTCGGCGTCGCCGTCGGCGGCACGGCGAGCGCTCAGCGCAGCGAAGACATGCGGCGCGTCGGGCCCGCCACCTATCGCCCGTTCTATCCGGCAAGCGCGGCCGAGACCGAGCTTCCGATGCCCGCGTTCCTGATCGATCGGGTCGCGGTGACGAACGCGCGCTACTTGGCGTTCGTCAGCCACGACCCAAGCTGGCAGCGCGGGCAAGTCTCCCGCCTGTTCGCGGACGAAGGCTACCTCAACGAGTGGCAGAGCCCGACAAAACTCGGCCCGATCCTCAATCCCGAAGCCCCCGTCGTCAACGTGAGCTGGTTTGCGGCAAAGGCTTACTGCCACAGTCGAGGCGCGCGACTCCCCAGCGAAGCCGAGTGGGAGCTCACGGCCACCGCGGGCGAACAGACAGCGGATTCGCGGAACGAGCCCGCCTGGCGGCAGCGCATTCTCGCTTGGTACGCCGCGCCGAGCGCGCACCTGCCGGCGGTCGGCTCGACGCCGCCCAATTTCTGGGGCGTGCAGGATTTACACGGGGTTGTGTGGGGGTGGGTGCTCGATTTCAACAGCACCCTGGTCAGCAGCGATGCCCGCGAAAACGGGGACAAGGACAAGCTGCGCTTCTGCGGCGCAGGCTCGCTCGCTGCAGACGACAAGACCGACTACCCGAGCTTCATGCGCATCGCCCTGCGCAGCTCGTTGCGCGCGGACTACACGACCAAAAATCTTGGATTTCGCTGCGCGCGTTCGCTGCCAAAAAAGCCCGAAGCCGCGAAGAAGACTGGGAGCAAGCCGTGACTCGCCGCAGGCTCGTTCTGGCGCTCAGCCTCGCGACCGCCGCACTCGCCGACTGCCAGCGCCACGATGCCGAATCCCACTCAGCTGCAGTCGCCTCCGCGAAACCTAGGAGCGGCGCGCCGCTGCTCCCGAGCTCGGTCCTGAATCCGGCAGAGCAGGCCACGCTCGGAGCTTCCGAGATTGTCAACGACGTCCCTATCTACGCGCTGAAGACGACGTTCTTGGATCAAGACGCGAGGCCAACCAAGCTCGAAGTCTTTCAGGGCCATCCCGTGCTCGTGGCCATGTTCTACGCTGCGTGCCCTCAAGCCTGTCCGCGCCTGATTGGCCACATCAAGGACATCTTGGCGAATCTGTCTGAGCCGGAGCGGGCGAGACTTTTCGTCCTACTGGTAACGATCGATCCAGAAAACGACGATCCGGCAGCGCTGCGCGCGGTGATGACGCGCTACGCCCTCGACCCTGCTCGCTTTCGCTTGCTGACGGGCAAGGAGGACGACATCCGCGAGGTCGCCGCCATCCTCGGGGTCAAATACCGAACGTCGGCGGGCACTATCAATCATTCATCGGTGATCACGCTCGTCGACGGCGAGGGCCGCGTACGCGCGCGCTACGACGGCCTCGCAGACTCCAAAGACCCAGCGACTCGCGACGTGCGGGCCCTGCTCGCGAAACGCTGACAACCGACAAAAACGCTGACGACCGACGACCTTCGAGCTCGCGGCGCGCGCGGATGAAAGTTACTTGTGCGAACGGAAAGCACGAATGCAAAAGTCTGCGTGTGCTGGTGAACGCCCGTCAAAGCGCACCTGCGCGGGCGTGGGATAGATACGCTGCACACCCGACATAGAAGCTCGATGCGCGCTCACGATTTGCGAATCAACGCTCGTCCTGCGCCGTCCACGAAGCTACCATCTGAGGTCAGTGGGAAGGTTCGCGTTGAAGCTCTGGATTGCGCCGCTGGCGTGCAGCGTGTGTTTGACGACATCGTTGGTTGCGCAGGCGGAGGCCGAGCGGGAACCTGCGCAGCTCAGCGCCACGAGCGCGACGGACCGCGCGGCGCTCGCCCTGCGCTGGGCGCCGATTCACTATCAGAGCGTCGATACGCGCGGGCCTCACTCACTCGCCGGCCGTGGCGACTACATCACACGCTACGACTTCGACGCCGACACCGACGCTCGCAACAATTGGGACCACGCAGGCTCTGGCAGCTACCCGCTGGCGGCGGCGGCCTACTTCTCGGTCGTCGAGACTCGCACGCATTGGTTCGTCGTCTACCTCTTTTTCCACCCGCGAGATTGGGCCAACACCTTTTTCGACACCGAACACGAAAACGACTCCGAAGGGCTGCTCTTGGCCGTGGCGCGCGACGGCTCGCCTTATGGATCGCTGAAGGCGGCGGTCACCGTCGCACACACTGACTTCTTCTCGTACCTGCCGCGAACGAGTGACTGGAGAGCAGGCGCCGAAACGGTCGATGGCGTCCTCGATTTGGCGCGCTACGCGGGCGAGCTACACCCCGTCACGGCTCAGCAGTCGAGAGGGCACGGCTTGAAGGCACGTCCTTACTACGACATCGAGGCTGGCGAGGGCGTCGTCTACTACCCGTCGCTCACAGAAGGAGAAGTGCCGTCGGGACCCAACGACCGCGAGGTGCGCTATCAACTCGTCGACATCTTCGCGCCCGGCGGGATGTGGGAAAATCGCGACAATCCGCAGCTCTTCTCGAGCTTCGGGTCATTCGCCGGCAACCGCAGCGACGGCTGTGGAGACGGCGCCATCGGCTGCACGCCGAACGCCGCGCACGCACCCTGGGCCTGGGACGACAACGACGATCGTTGCATTCCGGGCGCGCTCGCGATCGATCCGGCGGGCCTCGCGGCGAACTACTTCAAGGTGCCCGAAGCCCTGAGCCCCCTTTACAGCTTCAACCCCTACGGAAACCTCGCCGGCCGTTTGCTGATCGCAGCGCGGCCACGCTTCGGTCGTTTCTAATCCGCGTGAAGTCCCGACTTCTATCGATACCTACCTATTGGCGAGCCGTCGGACTCGCGAGCTTCGCGCTGACCACGCTCACGGCGCAAAGCACCCGCGCCGCTCCGCTCGCCGAAACGCCGACCGCCAGAGGGCAATTCGACGCGCCCTTCAAGACGCTGAAACTCCGGAAGCTTGCGCGCAAAGTGTTTGGCGTGGGTGCCGAAAGTCGGGACAACGATCCGATTTGGTTGGGGCCGCTGCGCTTCAGCCTACTCTGGCGCCTGGCCTGGCGTTGGAACGACTCGACGCTCGATAGCACGCGCACGCACGGCCTCCGCGGCGGGCCTGTGATCAGCCTGGACTTGCCCCTCGAGCGTTGGCTCTCGCTCGAAACGCGGCTGTGCTCGTTCCGCTACGTCTACGCGCGCTCGCAGCCGCCCCGCCTAGTGAGCGATGAGCTCGCGGATCCCAGCCACGAACGCCGCAGCCTCGAAGCCGGGCTGTTCATGAACATCCATCTCGACGGTCTCCTCTAGCGTTGCCATCGTTTCGGCACTCGAGCAGACTCGCCCGTGATGCGAACGGTCCGGGCAAAGCTTTTGGCGCTCGTGTTGGCCTGCGTAGCGCCTGCAATCGTGGGGGCCGTACTGCGCTCGCGCGAGGTAAAGCAGAACATGCTGGCTCAGGTGCAGCGTCGCGTGGACGGCGCGAACCGCCGCTTCATGACCGAGCTCGAGGAGTACCAGGCCAACGCCAAGCTGGCGCTGGCCATGACCGAGCACTCGACGCGTTTCCAACATGCGCTGGCGACGCACGATCAGGCCGGCGCCGAGCGCCTCGTGAAGCTGCTCGGCGAGGTCTACGATCATCGCGTCATCCTCGCCTCCGATAGTCAGGGGCAGCTGGTCGTGCGCGGCGGTGCGGAGCGCGGCCCGGCATCGCTGGCGCCCGATTCGAGCGCCGCGTTTGCGGAGCTGCTCGCCGGCAAGGCCCTGCATGGGCTGATCGATGTCAAGTTCGCGGACGGCCCTGGCTACGCCCTGGTGAGCGCCGAGCCAGTGCGCTCCGAGGGGGTGCAGGTCGGCGCGATCGCGCTGCTCACTCCGATTACGCCCCAATACCTCGAATACCTCGAGCCAAAGTTGAACGCGGATCTATCGGTGCGCGTGAACGAGAAGGTCGTCGCCGCCTGCAAGGACCACCCAGCACCGGACCTCGAGTCGCACACGGAAGCCGCCATTTTGAAGCAGGTCGGCCCGAAGCTCTTCGCGCTCAAGACCTTTCACCCCAAGTCGTTACAACGCCCGAACCTGGACGTCGAATTCACCGCCTCGCGTGACGTCACGGAGTTGCGCGACGCCGTGAACCGAGACCTCTACGTGCACCTCGGCGGCCTGACCGTGCTGCTCGCGGTCGTGCTCGCGCTGGCGCTCCGCTTCGCCTCGCGCATGGGCGACTCGGTGAAAAGCATTTCCGACGCCGCAACCCAAGTCAAAGCAGGGAAATACGTGGACGCGCCGATTGTCCACACCGGCGACGAAATCGAGCAACTCGCCCTGAGCTTCAACGCCATGGTGCGCGGCCTCAAAGAGCGCGACCAGCTGAAGGACAGTTTCGGCCGCTACGTGACTCGCCAGGTGGCCGACCATTTGCTGCGCGGTAACATGGAGCTTGGCGGCGAGCTCATCCCCGTCACGGTGCTGTTCTCGGACATTCGATCGTTTACCAGCATCAGCGAGCACATGGAGCCACGCGCGCTGCTCGATTTCTTGAACGTGTACTTCAGCGGCATGGTCGAGAGCGTCATGTTGCATCAAGGCGTGGTCGACAAGTTCATCGGCGACGCGATCATGGCGGTGTTCGGCGCGCCGGTCCCTCACCCCGACGACGCGCTGAATGCGGTCAAAGCCGCGCTCGAAATGCGTGCGCGCCTCTTGACCATGAACGAACTCTTCAAAGCTCGCGGCTTGCCCGAGCTAAAGACGGGCATTGGACTGCACTCGGGCCAAGTCGTGGCGGGCAACATGGGCCACGTCGAACGCATGGAGTACACCGTGATCGGCGACGCCGTGAACCTAGCCTCGCGGCTGGAGGGCATGACGAAGGAACTTCACTGTGACGTCATCCTCTCCGAGGACCTCTTCAAGCAGGTCGAGGCCCACGTTGACGCCGAACCGTTGCAGAAGATCAAAGTGAAGGGCCGCGATCGAGAAGTCGCGGTGTACCGCCTGATTGGGCTGAAGGCGCAGGCGCTCAGCGCGGATCTCGCGCCCGTTGCGTGATGCTCCTGCGCGACACCCTCCGAAGGCGGCGCCTCTTTACATCCGCACGCACCAGCTGCATACGCGGAAGATGCTGGACGCGAAAGGCCTAAGAGCGGCTCTACGCCCAGCTCTCAGCCCAACTCAGGGCCCTTTCGTACGCTCGGCGCTGACCAGCGGGCTTGCCACGGGCAGCGATTTCATCGCCGCCAATTCGCTCGCCCGGGCTGGCGCGTCGCCGGCTGTGGCGACGGTGGTAGGCTGCGTCGTAGGCGGTCTCGTAGCGTTCTCCGTGAATCGTCGCTGGGCATTCCGCTCCGAAGGTAAACCGCTCGGGGAACTCGTACGATTTGTGGCCGTCTGGGCCGGCAGTGCATTCTTGAATGCGTGGGGCGTGAGCGCGCTCACCTTAGCGGGGCTGTCGTTTGCGCTGGCCTGGGCGATCGTGCGCGGGCTCGTCTACGCAGGCTGGAATTACCCGATGCTGCGTTGGTTCGTGTTCCGACGCGCACAGGTCTAGCGGCTGGCGTGAATGCGCGACGAATCCGGCGCATTTCTAGGCGCGGGAAGCGAACGCACGCAGCGTCCGCAGTCCGGTCGCGCGACTGATTCAACTCGCCAGGGTGATAGCTCGACACTTGGAGCGCGATGCGTGACGCACAACCGTCACGTTCCGTCGTGAGACGGTTCGGCCACGGACCAAGACGCCCAGACACGCAGAACAGACGCATTGCGCGCTCTGTTACAGAACCGACCCCCTTGCGGAACATGCCCAGGCGCCGCATGTAGGCGACTGCGTGGCAATGCTCGGAAGTGATCTGTCGAGTCCGACGGCCGTCTGGACGCCCTTGCGTCCCGCGTCCGTCGAGGCTGCACGCGCGCGCCTGGCGGGCACGATTTGGGCGCGCAGCGAGTCGGCCGCCCTAGCCTACCGGGGCTTTTATGCGATTGGAGTGGCCTGTGGCCGCGTCGGTCTATCGGCCAATGCGCTCACGTACGCTTCACTAGTGTTCGCTGCAGTGAGCTGCCTGGCCGCCGCGAAGGGCTATTTTCTCGCGTCTGCCGCCATGTTGCTGATCGGAGGCGTGTGTGACGCGCTCGACGGCGTGGTCGCGCGCTCGACGGGAAACGTCACCCGCTATGGCGCGCTGCTCGATTCGACGGTGGATCGTGTTTCCGACACGCTGCCGTTGCTCGGTGTATTGGTGTTTCACGCTCATTTCCCATTGCTGGCGCTGCTGCCGGGGATCGCCTTGGTCGGGTCCATCGTGATCCCATACGTGCGGGCGCGCGCTGAAGTGCTCGGCGCCACGCTGCCTTCGCTCTTCATGCGCCGCCCTGAGCGCGTCGTGCTGCTCATCGTCTGCCTGGGCCTGGGCGGTCTGCACGCCACCGCTGGCGAGCCGGCGCTCTTGCTGCTGGCAGGCACGGCCCTGCTGGCGGTTTTGAACGCCGTGGGTGGCGTCGCCGTGTTGCGCGCTGCCGAGCGATCCCTGCGCGAGTTGAGTCCGGCACCGGCGCCACGCATCAACCCGCGGCCATGACCTGGGCGCGCCGCTGGCTAATCCCGCTTTCGCCAGCGGTTTACGGCGTTCTACTGCTCGTGGGCGGCAAGGTCCGCGTCGAATGGCTGGTGCTCGGCATCGCTGCGTTGCTGTTGATGGGTCTCGGGGAGCCGACACGGCGCGTGTTGCGCGCGGTAGCGCCGCTGCTGCTCGTCGCGGTCGGCTACGACGCCATGCGCTACTTGATCCCCGCCTTCGTCGACCAAGGCCGAGTCCTGTCGTGCGGCCTGCGGCGCGTGGATTTGGCTTGGTTCGGCGTGGGCGCGAACACGACCTTCGGCGAGTTCTTGTCGAGCCACCACGGCCCGTTACTCGACCTATTCTTTGCGGTGCCGTACACGATCTTTCTCTACGTGGTCGCCGGCTACGGGGTCTATCTCTATTTTCACGACTCGCGGCGGATGCACGCCTTCCTTTGGGCATTCTCGCTCGCCAACTGTTTGGCCTTCCTGCTCTGGCTCGCGTTACCAGCCGCCCCGCCGTGGTACGTGCACCTGCACGGCTGTGACGTCGATTTGCACGCACATGGCAACCCGGCGGGTCTCGCCCGCGTCGACGCTGAGCTCGGCATTCACTACTTTCACGCCTTTTACGCGCGCTCGACCACTGTGTTTGGTGCCATCCCGTCGATGCACTGCGCGTACCCCATGCTTGGGCTCCTGAACGCGTTTCCAAGCGCGCGTTGGCGCGAACGCACGCTCCACGGTGTCTACGTGGTCTGGATGTTCTTGGCGGCGCTCTATCTCGAGCATCACTGGGTGGTCGATGCACTCGTCGGCTGGACGGTGGCCGTCGCCGCCGTGCTCTTGGCGCGACGCCTGCTGGGTTCCGCGCCGCAAACCTTGGCAAGATCGTGATGACGCCCCCTCCGCCCGTGCTACTCGGCCCCTACACTCGCTTCTTACTGCGCTGGCGGCGACTCTTACTCACGCTGGCAGCACTCATCGCGCTGCTGGCGGGCGCGCGCATGGCCCTCACCTATCGCGCGCTGAAGAGCGATCTGGTGGAGCTACTGCCGGAGGGCGCACCCAGCGTCGGAGCGCTTTCGGTGCTGCGCGAGCGCATCCCAGGCATCCGGCACCTGGGCGTCGTGGTCGCGATCGACGACCCCCAAAAACAAGGTCAAGCCCTCGCCTTCCTGGACGCGCTCGCGGAGCGCGCTGCGCACTACCCGAAGACAATGGTCGCTCAGGTGCGCGCCGACAGCCGCCGGGAGCGCGCCTTTGCCGAGACCTTCGCGTTCAGCCTGATGAGCCCGAGCGACGTGCGCGAACTTCGCGAAGCCGTCGAGCGACGTCGCGACTGGGACGTCTCGCATCAGCTCGGCCTCGACCTCGAAGACGACGAGGAGGCGCCGCGCCCGGAAATTCCGATCAAGTCGATACGAGATCGCTACGAAGCGCGCTTCGGGAAACCTCGCTCCGCCCCCGGTGACCACTTCGTTGCGGCGGACGGGAAGAGCGCCGCCATGCTGATGCAAGTCGCTGGCCACGACACCTCTCAAACTGCAGACGTGGCCTTACTCGAGCGGGTGCAAGCCGATGTGCAAGCCCTCGGCGCCGCCGGTAAGCTCGGCCCGGGCCTTCGCGTGGGCTACGCGGGTGACGTCGCCGCGCGCGTCGAAGAAGCACGCGGACTACAAGCCGACCTGACCTGGTCGAGCGCGATGGTGCTGTTGCTCGTCGCAGGTTCGATTGTGTGGTTTTATCGGTCGCGCTGGGCGATTCCGATTCTGGGGCTGCCGCTCGCCGTGGGTACGGCATCGTCATTCGGTCTCGTCGCACTGCCCCCGCTCTCGATCGTTTCGCTGAACACGAATACGGCGTTTCTAGCCTCGATCGTGGTGGGCAATGGCATCAACAGCGGGATCATTCTACTTGCGCGTTTCCTCGAAGATCGGCGCGCGGGCGCGAGCGTCGACGCCGCCGTCGATAGCGCGCTGACGACCACCTGGAAGGCCACGCTGGCCGCGTCACTCGCGGCGGCCGTCGCTTATGGTTCGCTGGTCTTCACGCAGTTCCGCGGTTTCAATCAATTCGGCTGGATTGGCGGGATTGGGCTGCTCACCTGCTGGCTCGCCAACTACAGCGTTCTACCGATGTTGGTCACGCTATGGGGCGCGCGCTTCGTAGCGAGCGAGCGAACACCAACGCCGGAACAAGTCCGACCGAGTGGGCCGACTCGCCTGGCGCTCCAACGGCCTCGGCTGATTCTGGCGTTCGCTCTCGTAGCGTCGCTGCTCGCTTCCGGCGGCCTCTTTCTGCGACGCGGAGACTGGATCGAATACGACCTCTCCAAACTGCGGCGCCGAGATTCGTTTCAGACGGGTGAGCGCTATTGGGGCAAACGCATGGATGCCGCGCTCGGCACCTACCTCACGCCGACCGTCGTGCTCAGCCAATCGGCGCGCGAAGCAGAGGTGATCGAGGCGCGCTTACGCGAATTGGCGGCGCGCGGCGGAGCGGGTGGACTCATCGGCACCATCCGCAGCGCCGCCCTGTTCCAATCAGCGGAGCGCGCCGAAGCATTGGCCGAGGCGCGGCGGCTCAAGGCCGTGCTCACGCCGCGCCTGTTGGCCGAGGTCGCGCCCGCCGATCGGGAGCGCCTGGAACGCGCCCTTTCGCCCAAGGCCCTCGAACCGATGCGCATGAGCGACGTCCCGAGTTCGCTCTTGACCGGACTCGTGCGCCCGAATGGGGAGCTTGCAAACACGGTCCTCGTGTACCCCAAGGTCGGCGCCGCGACGTGGAACGCCGAGCTCTTGGACACCTACACCCGAGACTTGCGGCAAGCGGCCAGCTACGAAGGCTCAGCGCGTCCGGTGGCAGGCTCGCTCCTGCTGTCGAGCGATCTCGCGAGCGCAATGAGCATCGACGGCCCGAAAGCGACGCGCCTGTCGCTGCTGTTGGTGCTCGGCATTTGCTGGCTCGCCTTCCGGAGGCCGTCGCAAAACGGGGCGCAAAAGCGGCGCTGGCTCGACAAAACATTCGGCTATTCACTGGCTGCCATGGCCTCGCTCGGGCTCGCGATCTTGCTGATGATGGGCTTTTTGGGCCTGGCCGGGCAACGCATCAACTTCTCGAACTTCGTCGCGCTGCCGATCACATTCGGAGTCGGTGCCGACTATGCCATCAACGTACTCCGCCGGCATCAGGCCGACCACGGAGCCTCGCTTTCGCGCTCGCTCGCCAGCACGGGCGGCGCGGTCGCGCTGTGTTCGGCCACCACCGTGATCGGCTTCGGATCGCTGTTGATGGCCCAAAACCGCGCGCTGTTCTCGTTCGGTGTGTTCGCAATTCTGGGCGAATTCGCCTGCCTCTTTACAGCAATAGTGGTGCTCCCCGCGGTGTTCTCGCTTTGGGAGCAGCGCCACACACGACGGCCCATTCCGACTTTGCGCGAGGCGTAGTGTCCTGAGTCAGACAAACGCCCCAGAACTTTCTGGGGGCGGGGCGCGACCCCGGAACGTTCCGGAGCTTTGCCGTGGTGAATGGCCCCGCAAATCCCCCAAGCGGCTCGAGCAGTCGGCGGGTTCCCACGCTGCGCGAGGCTTGGCACCGGCCGCTCGAGGCCAGGATGAGCCCCCCGTTTCCCTCGACGTGCTAGCCTCATCTGGTGGTCTCAGCTGGGTTCGTCGAACGTGTTAGGCCCCTTCGCCGCGTGGAATTTGACCGCATGGTGGAGATGGGCCTCTTTGACAATGAGAGGGTCGAGCTTCTCAGGGGTTTCATCGTTCGCATGAGTCCCCAGAAGAGTCGCCACGCTGGCGCAGTGCAGTACTTGACCCAATTCTTTGTGCAAGCGCTGTCGCCCTCGGGGCGCGCCTCGGTAAGGGTGCAGCTACCGCTCGCAACCAGTGTCGATTCCGAACCGGAACCAGACATCGCGTTGGTACCCGCCGGTGCGTATCGTGACCATCATCCGGAGAGCGCGTACCTGGTCGTCGAAGTAGCTGAAACGTCGTTGCCCGCCGATCGCGAAAAAGCGGGGGTGTATTCGGAAGGCGGGGTTTTGGAATACTGGATCGTCGATACGGCGCACGATCTGATCGAAGTCCATACCGAGATCGTTGATGGCGTGTACACCCGTGTGACGCCGTACGGTCGCGGCCAGCTGATTACGCCCCGCGCCTTTGCGGATCTGACGGTAGCCGTAGCCGACGTGCTCGGCTAGCCGCGCCTCTGCGCAAAAAACCGCCCGCCGTATCGTCTCCGACTGGTGGCAATCGCGCCGAACGGGACCTCGTTGTCACGTTCCGTAGCAACTGCTTTGCTGGGAAGGAGGCGGCGTCGATGCTATGGCACGCGCGCTCATGCCCGGCAGTCCTCCCCCGCCCGCGCGACGACGCGCGCCCATCCGCTTCCCGGCCGAGCTACCCATTTCGGCGCGAGTCCGGGATATCGCCACGGCGATCGCCGAGAACCAGGTCGTGATCGTGGCCGGGGCCACAGGCTCCGGGAAAACCACCCAGCTCCCGAAGATCGCGCTCGACATGGGGCGCGGCACTGACGCGCTGATCGGGGTCACGCAGCCACGGCGCATCGCCGCGACGAGCGTGGCCGCGCGCGTCGCGAGCGAACTTCAATGCGCGGTCGGCAACGAGATCGGTTACCAAATCCGCTTCGAAGATCGCACGTCGCCCGGCACCTACGTGAAGTTCATGACGGACGGGATCTTGCTCGCGGAAATCCACGGGGACAAGCTGCTCCGGCGCTACGACACCTTGATCATCGACGAGGCGCACGAGCGCAGCCTCACCATCGACTTTCTGCTCGGTTGGCTGCGCCAGATTCTGCCCGAGCGGCCCGACTTGAAAGTCGTGGTGAGCTCCGCCACCCTCGAGACCCAGCGCTTCTCGGAATTTTTCGGGGGCGCGCCAGTGATCGAGGTCGAGGGGCGCACCTACCCGGTGGACGTGCTCTACGAGCCCCCGGACGAGGACGTCGACTTGCCCGACGCGGTAGCCAACGCGGTCGACAGCGTGAGCTCCCTCGACCCACACGGCGACATTCTGGTCTTTTTGCCAGGCGAACGCGAGATCCGCGAGACCGAGCAAGCGCTCCACGATCGCAACCTCCGCCACACCGTGGTGCAGCCACTCTACTCGCGTCTCTCCGCAGCCGACCAGCGCAAAGTGTTTAGCAGCATCAGTGGGCGGCGTGTGATCCTGGCCACGAACGTCGCCGAGACATCGCTCACCATCCCCGGCATCGTGTACGTGATCGACACCGGGATCGCGCGGCTCTCCCGTTACGACGCGCGCAGTGGCACGACCCGCCTGCAAATCGAAGCGATCTCGCAGGCCAGCGCCGATCAGCGCAAAGGCCGCTGCGGCCGTGTGCGCGACGGCATCTGCGTGCGGCTCTACGACGAACCGAGCTTCAGTGCTCGCCCCGCATTCACGGATCCCGAGATTCAGCGCACTGGGCTCGCCGGCGTCATCTTACGCATGAAGGCCCTCGATCTGGGGAGCGTGGAAGACTTCCCCTTCCTCGACCCGCCGCATTCGCGCTCGATCGCCGAAGGCTACCGCGTGCTGCAAGAGCTCGGAGCGATCGACGCCGATCGCGAGCTGCTCCCCCTGGGCGAGCGCTTGGCGCGTTTTCCGGTCGATCCGCGCATCGGACGCATGATCATGGCGGGCGCCGAGCACGGCTGTTTGCCGCAGATCCTGGTGGTCGCGGCCGCGCTCAATATTCAGGATCCGCGCGAGCGGCCACGCGGCGCCGAGCAGAAGGCGGACCAATGCCACGCGCGCTTTCGCGACGAGCGCTCGGACTTCGTCGGCTTGTTGCGACTGTGGGCGTTCGTGCGTGAGGCGCAGGGCCGCGGCACCTCCCAGCTGCGCCGCGCGTGCAAGGAGAATTTCTTGTCGTTCCTGCG
>JAEUAF010000696.1 GCA_019695485.1 Sorangium sp. | reverse complement strand
GGTCGCGGCCGCCGCGGGTGCGCTCGACCGCGATGTCGGCACCCAGAAGTCCTACGAGAAGCTGCTCGTCGACATCAATCGTGGGCTCGTGGAGCTCACGCAGAGCTACGAGGCCGTGGTGCGCCAGCTCGAGATCTTGCTGGAAGAAAAAGAAAAGCTCTCGCAGGAGCTCGCTGAAGCCAACGATCGCTTGGAGCGGCTCGCCCACACCGACCCGCTGACGGGGCTTGGCAACAAGCGATCGCTCGAGCAAGCGCTGGTTCGCGACCTCGCGCGCGCCGATCGCGACAAGACCAACTTGTCGATCGTGATTGCCGATGTCGACCACTTCAAGCAGGTGAACGACCGCTTCGGCCACCCTACGGGGGACGTGGTCCTGCAGCGCGTGGCGAAAGCGCTCTCCAGCAACCTTCGCACGGGTGACCTCGCAGCGCGCTTCGGCGGCGAAGAATTCGTGCTGATTTTGCCCGGGACTAACGCCTTCGGCGCCAAGCTCGCCGCCGAGCGCATTCGCAAATTCCTGGCCGGCCTCCAAATGGAGGGCCCGCAGGGGCCTTTTTCAATCACGGTAAGCTTCGGCGTTGCGTGCGTCTGCGGACCGGGCTGCGGCGGGCAAGCCAAGCAAATCATCGCGCTCGCAGACGAAGCGCTCTATGCCGCCAAAGCGGGCGGCAGGAACCGCGTCGTCATGCACGGCGAGCCGACGACCTGAGTCTCAGCTAGGCGAGGAGCTCGGTCTTCGACACCGGGAAGCCGTCCGGGCGGCGAACGGCGTAGGACAGCGCCAGCACTTCCACCAACACCACGCGATACACCGCGTGTACGTCGTCGACGTCGATTTCCTCGGCGTGAGCGTCGAGCGTGCCGTCGATGTGCTCGTGCACGAACGCGACGACGTGCGGCTGCTCCATGGCGATGACGTCATCGCTGTCCAAGGATTCCGCGGGATCGGCGCGCCGCAGCTCCTCGTCTAGGGTGAGCAGCTCTTCAGTCGCGACGAGCTCCTCCTCCGTGACTTCGTTCATGTGGGCGCTGTGGGCGCGGTCGAAGGCCAGCCACACCGTGAGCGCCAAAAAGTAGCCGAGCGCGAGCGCGGTTTCGTCGAGCGGCCGCCCCAGTGTTTCTGCGACGTGGGCTGCCAGCGCAGGCTGAGCGCGTTCGAAGCGCTCGAAGGCGTCGTCGAGCTGCGCGCGCGCTTCTTCGTCGTCGTCGGCTAGTTCGTCACGCACGGCCTCCAGCGAGTGTGCCGGAACCGATGCATACGAAGGGACTGGGCGAATGGCCGAACGACGAACCCACACGACAAAACAACATGTAGCACGGCGTCCGGGCGGGGTGCGCCGATTTCTCCCTCGCGACGGGCACGCCTATTCGCGACCAAAAGTGCGCAATCGGTGGGCATTCCACTTGGCTTCGGCTCTCTCGAGAGTCGGATGGCAACGCCCCCGATGTGGCGTTCGGGCTCGCTTCAAATTATGCCACGACTTCACCTTCCCTCAGGTTCGCGTGTCCGCATCAGAGCCACCTCCAGAACCCGCAGCGCCGGGCGTCAACGCGTTGGCGAACGCCGAGCAAGCGTCCGTTGGTGATCCGGCCTTGCTCGCGAATTTGCCGCCGGCGAGTGCAGCGCCGGCTGCGCGTGGTTTCGCGCAAAAATGGCTGCCGCGTGCGCTTCGCGCGCACCTCGGAAAGCTCGTGATTGGCGGCGCGATATTCGGCGTGGCCGGCGGATTCACACTCGACGAGTGGACAGAGTCGCGGCTACCTCGCGGCGTGCGCGTGTTAGGCATCGATCTTTCGCATCTCGAGAGAGCGCGCGCCGAGTTGAAGCTCGCCGAGGCCGCTCGCGCTCGACAGCAGCGGGCGTTCGCGCTTGCGATTCAGGACAAGAGTGCAGCGTTGGTTCCGAGCGAGGCCGGGCTCGGCGTCGACGTGGCGAAAAGCTTGACGCGCGCCGTCGACGGCGTTCGCGCCCATGGCATGGCTGTGCGTTTTGCTGCATGGGTTCGCGCCGTCGCGCTTGCGCCGCGCGAAACGCCTGTTGTCGTTCAGGTCGACGCGGCGCGCCTCGAGGCGAAGCTTACTGAGCTCGAGCAGACTTATTTGAGCGTGCCTTTTGCCGGCGGCTTCCATCTCGAGCAGGGCAAAATCGTGCCCGACTACCCGCGCGCGGGCTTTCGCCTGGAGCGCGACAAGGCGCGCGCTCTCTTGCGTGCCGCGCTCGAGGTGGGAGAAACGCGCGTCACACTGCCGGCGGAGCCAGCGCCTGCCCCGACCGATCGCGCGACCTTCGATGGCGTGGTGTCGCGCGCAACACGCTGGGTGACCGCTGAAATCGTGTTGGGCGATTTGGCAGCAGGTCGCAGCCTGACGCTGCACGCCGACGAGCTCGCGCGCGCCTTACGTGTGCGGCCTGGGGCTCGGGCGGAGCCGGAGCTCTTCTTCGACGGCGAAGCGCTGCTAGTCGCGCTGGGTGATCGTCGGGCTGCCGTCGAGAACGACGCCAAGTCGGCGCGCTTCCATTTCACCCCCGACGACAAGATCGAGATTGAGCCGAGCCAGCGAGAAATGAGGCTCGCTGCCGCGTCACTGGGCAAGGCCGTGCAGAGCGCCGCCGAACTGCCGGAACGGCGCGCCCAATTGCCGCTCGAGGCCGGCAAGGAACCGGAGCTGACGACCGAGCAGGCGGCGGCGTTGGGCGTTCGCGGCAAGGTCAGCACCTTTACGACTCGCCACCCGTGTTGCGAACGACGCGTCGACAACATCCATCGCATCGCGGATCTGCTCGATGGGCTGGTGGTAAAGCCGGGCGAAACGCTTTCGGTCAACGCAGTGGTGGGTCCGCGCACGGCGAAGAACGGCTTCGTGCCCGCGCCGACCATCGAGGAAGGCGAGATGGTAGAAACGGTGGGCGGCGGCATCAGCCAGTTCGCGACCACCTTCTTCAACGCGCTCTTTTATGGTGGCTACGACATCGTCGAGCGCCAGCCCCACACGTATTGGTTCACGCGCTATCCGATGGGTCACGAAGCCACGCTCAGCTACCCGAAGCCGGACCTGATTTTTCGCAATGACACCCAGGCCGGCATGGTGATTCACACCGCCTACACGAAAACCAGCATCACAATCAGCATCTTCGGCGACAACGGCGGGCGCAAGGTGAGCGCGGAGGTCTCCGCTCGGCAGAACATCGTGCGGCCGGCGCTCGAGATTCTCCCAAATCCAGAGATCTCACCCGACAAGGAGCACGTGCTGCAGGGCGGCATGATTGGTTGGTCGGTGATGGTGGGGCGCATCATCCGCTTCCCGGACGGCACCAAGAAGGAAGAGCGTCGCAAGGTGACCTACAAGCCAAAGGCGCGTCGCATCGAAGTTCATCCGTGCCGCGTTCCCGAGGGCGAGAAGGGCTACACGGGCGAGCGTTGTCCGGAGCCCAAGGACAGCGGCGAGGCGAGCGAGTCGCCCTGAACGGAGAGCAGACGCTACGTTGCGGGCACGCTGGCGCGGAAGATGGTGCCGGGGCCTTCGAGGGTCAGGGCGGGTTCACTGGCGGGGACGAATACTGCGTCGCCGCGCTGGAGCGCGAGCTCTCCGCCGCTTGCGCCGAGCCGTACGTCGCCGTCGGTGACCAGGAAGATCTCCGGACCGCCGCTCGTCGCTAGCGTGATCGGGTGGCTTGGTTTTAGGTACGAGAGGCGGAATTCGGCGGCTGGCGTGGGGTAGACGTGCTCGCCTAGCTCGTTGTCGCGCGCACGCAGCGGGCTTGGCTCGAGTTCGACGAATTCGAGTACTCGCACCAGCTCGGGCACATTGACCGCTTTCTTCGTGAGACCGCCGCGCAGCACGTTGTCCGAGCTCGCCATGATTTCGACGCCCGCGCCGTCGAGGTAGGCGTGCAGGTTTCCGGCGGGCAAGTAGAGGGCCTCGAAGGGCTCGAGGCGAACTAGGTTGAGGAGCAGCGCGCCGACAAGGCCGACATCCCCAGGATACAGCCGACCGATGCGTCGTCCCCACTCGAACTCGCTGCCGAATTCGGGCGCCGCCGGGCCGGTTCGTTCCAGCGCGGCTAGCGTTTGCGTCGCGATTTGCTGCTGCAGGTGCTGCGGCGCGCTCATCAATTGTTCGAAGACGTGCGCCAGCGCGAGCGTCGGCGAGGCCTCCGCGAGTGGCGCGAGGAACGGCGCGAGCTCCGGCACGGCGAGCGCTGCGAACAGCCTTCGCGTGGCGGCGATGTTGCGGAAGCCGCAGAGCGCGAAGAAGGGCGTGAGCGCGACGATGAGCTCGGGCTTGTGGCCGCGATCTTTGTAGCTGCGCGCGGCGTCGGAGAGGGGCACTCCCGCGGCCTCTTCCGCCGCAAAGCCAGCCTCCGCCTGCGCGCGGTTCGGATGCGCTTGCAGGGACAACGGTTCGGCGGCGGCAAGCACCTTCATCAAGAATGGCAGCTGTCCGTCGAAGCGCTGCGCGACGCCAGCGCCTAGCGTACTCGCGGGATCCTCCGAGATCGCGCGGTCGAGGCGTCGTTTGCTGCCATCGAGGAGCTCGGCGTGATCGCCTGGGTGGGCGCCCATCCACAGTTCGGCCTCAGGCTCTCGGCTCGGCGTGGGGCGTCCTTGCAGCGCCGCGATGAACGTGCGCGAGCCCCAGGCGTAGGGCCGAATCGGGCAGGACAAGCGGGTGACTTTCACGGCGTGGACCTCGGGAAGATCAGAGCGAAGGAGTGCGGCGCCGGAGCATACAGCAAGGTTCGGTGGGGTCGACCGAGTGCTTGGTAACTCTCATACCAGGGGAAGGCCCGCCAGCTGTCGGTATCCTTGACGTATTCTGGAACGATCAGGTCGAGCTCGACGTACGCGCCGTGAGTGCGTTCGCCGAGCGCTCTCGCAAACGACCAGGCTTCGCGGCCTCGGCGCGGCACGACGTCGTTGTGAAGTGCGCCCCCGTAGGTCAAAAGAAGCGCATCCGGCGCGGTGTTGGGGCGCGCGAGGAGCGCTTCAGTGGTGCGAATCGTGACCGCCGCGATCGTCGTGAGCAGTTGGTCGATGTCGTCTGCGCCGGCGCCAGCGACTTTCGCATATTCCTGACAGGTCGGAACCAGCGCGTGGGGTTCGATCTTTAGCGCGCGAGCGCGCTTGCCGAGTTCTACGAATTCGTTTTGGTCGCTCTTTGCCTGATTCTCGACAATCGGCCGCTGTCGCTCTTCTACGGCCTTTTCCGATTTGCCGCAGCTGCCGTTGGCGATCAAAAGTTCGATGACCAGATCGGTCGCGCGAGCCTTGAGTGCGGGCAAGAAATCCTCGGCGACACGCCGCGCGCTCGAGCGGATGCCCTCGCTGCCCTTTGGCGCATGCGCCTCACCCAGTGCCAACACGCGCGGCCGCTCGGCGAGGACGTGTTCGAGCGCAGCGAGCGGTGATTCGAACTCCAAACAACCCAGATCTCCGCATGGCGTCCCCGTAGCGGTTACCAGCGTGCTTGACTGCGCCGGCTTGGACGGCGCTGTGTTGGACGGCGCTGTGTTGGACGGCGCTGTGTTGGACGGCGCTGTGTTGGACGGCGCTGTGTTGGACGGAGTAGGGGACGTGGGTGAGTTCGGGG
>JAEUAF010000659.1 GCA_019695485.1 Sorangium sp. | reverse complement strand
GCCCGTGCTTCGCTCTTAGCGCTGAGGCGCGCGGCTCAGTCCAGAAATAGGTCTGGCAGCGGTTCTGTGCCTGGCGTGACCGCGTATTTCTCGAAGTCCTGGACGCCCGTCTCGCGCAGCACCGCCTCGTCGATACAGAAATTTCCCGAGAAGGCGCGGCTTGGGCGGGTCACGATTGCGTAGGCGGCATCGGCCACGATTTCCGGCGTGCGTGCGCGCTGCATGACCTCGGCACCGCCGAGCAGGTTCTCGACGGCCGAGGTGGCGATGATGCTGCGCGGCCACAGCGCGTTCACGGCAATGCCCTTTGCGCGGAGCTCCTCGGCTAGCCCGAGCACGCACAGGCTCATCCCAAATTTCGAGAGCGTGTAGGCGAGGTGCGGGCCGAAGTAGCTCGGCCTGAGATCGAGCGGCGGCGAAAGCATCAAAATATGAGGATTTTCCGCCGCTGCGAGCGCCTCCAAACAGAGTTTGGAACACAGGAACGTGCCGCGCACATTGACCTGATGCATCAGATCGAAGCGCTTCATCGGCGTTGCTGGCGTATCGGTCAGGCTGATTGCGCTGGCGTTGTTGATGAGGATGTCGATGCCGCCGAACGCCTGCCGAGCCGCGCTCACCGCGCGCTCGACTTGGTCGTCGAAGCGAATGTCCGCCACGCAGGCGATGGCACGGCCGCCTGCGGCCTCCACCTCGCGAGCTACGTCGTGCACCGTGCCGGGGAGCTTCGGGTGAGGCGCGTCGGTCTTGCCGACCACGACGAGGTTGGCGCCGTCGCGGGCGGCCCGCAGCGCAATGGCGCGCCCGATGCCGCGCGATGCGCCGCTGATGAACAATGTCTTGCCTTTGAGATTCATATGGCCTCGTCGAGTGCGGTGCGCACTCGCGTGAGCAGCTGTTCCTGGGTGAACGGCTTGGGTAGGAGCGAATGGCGCAGTTCGGAAGGGGCACGGCCGACACTTTCCGTGGTCGGGTAGCCTGACATGAGCAGCACCTTGAGCCGCGGGTTCTTGGCGCGCAACGCCTCTGCCAGCGCGACTCCGTCGAGCCGTGGCATGGTGATGTCCGTGAGCAAAAGGTCGAGGTTTGGCAGCGACGCAGCGGCTGCCAGCGCCGCAACGCCGTCCTCTGCGTCGAACACGCGATAGCCGCCACGCTCCAAGAGTCGGCGCGTCAAGCGGCGTACCGCGTGTTCGTCTTCAACGAGCAGGATGCTTTCGCCGCTGCCCGCGGGCATGTTCGAGCGCTGAGGCTCAGGGCTCGTCGACGGCAATTCCTCGCGCGGGAAAAACAGCGCGAACGTGGTGCCGTGACTCGCGTCGCTCTCGAACTCGATGTGCCCTCGACACTGACTCACGATCGCGTAGACGGTGGCGAGACCCAGCCCCGTGCCGCGACCGGGCCCCTTGGTCGTGAAGAACGGCTCGAAGATTCTGGTTTTGAGCGGCTCTGGAACGCCGAGCCCCGTGTCTCGAACTTGCAGCACGAGGTGTCGGCCGGGCGACAAGCCCGGCCGAGTGCGCACGAAGACGGGGGTGAGCTCACGCTCAGCCACGGTCACCGAGAGGCGTCCGCCGCGCGGCATCGCATCGCGCGCATTGATGGCCAGGTTCATCAGCACGAGCTCGAGGTTGGCCGGATCGGCGAGCACGCCACCCGTACCGGCTGCCGCTTCCACCTCGAGCTCGATGTGCTCGCCCAACAGGCGGCGCAGCAGCTTGGCCGACTCTCTCACCAATTCCGCGAGGTCGACGACCCGCGCCTGCGACGCATTCTTGCGTCCAAAGGCCAGCAGCTGGCGCGTAAGCGTCGCGCAGCGATCAGAGGCGTTGGCGGCTTCGTTGATGAGCTCACGATCGTCCGCGCGCTCCGCGCTCGCGGCCAATAGCTCCAGATTTCCTCGGATGACGACCAGGTAATTGTTGAAATCGTGGGCGACGCCCCCTGCCAGGCTACCGACGGCCTCCATCTTTTGTGAATGGCGCAGCTGCTCTTCGAGCTCCCGCCATTGGGTGACGTCTTGCAGCGTGCCGATCACACGGGCCGACGAGCCGTTGCCGCGCGGCTCGAAGCGCGCCGTCAGCGAGACATGGTGCACTCCCGCGTCCGCGCGAGTCAGCCGGAACGGCACGATCCCGAGCTGTTTCAGCATTGGCAAGCCATGGACCAGCGCTCGCACCCGTTCGCGATCTTCCGGGTGAATTCGTTCGAGGAATGCCTCCGGGCCGAAGGCTGCCGTGCGGGGAATGCCGAAAAGCTCGTGCAGAGTGTCGGACCATTCGTAGCGCGCCTCGTCCAGATGCCAAATGAAGCTGCCGAGGCGCGCCAGGCCCTGGGCCTGATTGAGCAGATCGGCCGTGCGCCGTAGCTCGGCTTCGCGCATCACGAACGCCGTGACGTCGAGCGCGCCTCCGACCAATCTCAGGATCTCCCCAGAGTCGTTGCGCAGGCTGGAGCCGATCAGCTGTACATGCCGAATCGAGCCGTTTCTGTGCACCACTCGGCAGAGCGAGCCGGGCTCGGTCGCACCCGTGGTGGCGCTGCGCTGCGAGCGCGCGCGGACCTCGTCGCGGTCGTCGGGGTGGAGCGCCGCGAAGAATAGCTCGACGCTCGGGGGCAGGTTCGGTTCGTAGCCAAGGATGCGATAGAGTTCGTGCGACCACGAGACTTCGTTGGTTTGCACGTCCCACACCCAAGTGCCGACGTGGGCGAGGCGCTCGACCTCCGCGACGATCGCCTCCCGCTCGGCGAGCGCGGTGCCCAAGCTGCCTTGCGCATCGCCGCTGCCGAGCCGATGCATGTGAAGTCGACTGAGCTCTTCTTGAAGCAGGTCCACTTGCTTGTTGAGCGCGCGGATCTGCTCTTTCAAGTTTGCTGCCTCGGCGCTTTGGCCAGAGGCCTCGTCGCTCGGATTCTCGGGCAGTCGCCCCATCTGCTCTCCTCGCGCGGTCCTTCCTTTTTCGCGCTTCCGGCATCTTAGGGCCAGGCTTCGCGCGTTGAAATGACAGATTTGCGCGCCGCGCCAGCCACGCTCTTTTGGGGCGTTGCTCTGCGCGTGCGCGTCAGGCGCCGAGCACGGGCTCGAGGGTGAGCGTGGCCACGATCGCGCCAGTCTCGAGCTTCCGGTGGTTTCTGACGATCGGTCGCCGATGCGGTTCTAGCGCGGCTGGCATGGGCTGCCCGCACAGCACCAGCTCTTCGATCAGCGACACACAGAGCGGGCCGAGCGCGCGCTCCGAACCGTCGTGGACTTTCACGGCAAAAGCCAGCGGAGGATCGCGAAACGCGCAGAGCTCGAGGCCTTCGGCACCCACTTTACACACCAGATTGTTGGGGAACGCGCGCGACAGATCATAGTCGAGGCGTTGTTCCCCGGAGACCAGCAAGGGGTGCGCGAGCATGGCGTCGCGCACGCGCTCGAAGGCGCCCGCAAGCTCGCGCGGAGCGTGCGCCGGATGCGCGAGGCGAAGCATGCCGAGCGCCAGTTGAGACAGTGGCAGCGCGTAGTTCGGGGCGCTGCAGCCGTCGATGCCGCAGGGCAAATCTGCTTCCAGAACCCCACAGGCGAGCGCTACGCTGGCGCGCACGCGTGATTGAACTTGAGAGTCTGGCTGCAGGTACGTCTCGAGCGGTTCGCCCAAATGACGGGCCAGCGCCAGAAAGCCCGAGTGCTTGCCGGAGCACGCGTTGCGCAGCGGATCTCGGTCTTCGCCGGCTTTGGGGTCGCGGCCTGCGAGGCGTAGGCCGATCGGTAAGTGCGCGCCGCACTGCAGATCGCTGGCTTTGGCGCCGGCCTTGTCGAGCAGGCGCTGTGCGACTCGCACGTGCGCGTCGCTGCCGTTATGCGACGCGCAGCAAAGCGCGAGCTCTTCGCTGTCCAGCCCGAGCGCGTCGGCGGCGCCGCTCGTCACCAGCGCTAACGCCTGGAACGGCTTCAGTGAGGAGCGCGTCATGACCACGAGCTCCGGATCGCCGAATTTACGACTAAGTTGCGCGTTTTCGTCGACGACCGCCACGGACGCGGAGTGCCAGGCCTCGACCGCGCTTCCTCGGGTCACGACTGCCGCGACGCTGCCCAGGCTGTGGGACGGAGTTTTCACGCGCAGAGTGTGCTCGCGCTTTTGACGATCGGCAAATCGCCGCGCGCACGAGTGGCCGTGACGCACGCGTTTGGGTTAAGCTCGGGCCGTGGTTCGCGTATGTTTCGTGTGTTTGGGCAACATTTGTCGCTCGCCGACGGCCGAGGGCGTCATGCGTTACTTGGTGCGGGAAGCGGGCCTCGAACAGGCGATCGAAATCGACAGCGCCGGGACCGCGGGGTACCACGCGGGCGATCCTCCCGACCCTCGTGCGCGCGCCGCGGGGCGTCGGCGTGGCATCGAAATCGGCGGGCGAGCTCGTCAGGTCACCAAGAGTGACTTCGAGGTGTTCGACTACGTACTGGCCATGGACACCTCGAACTTCGAGGACTTGCTCGCGCTCGCGCCCGTGGCATTGCGCCGCAAGCTGTCCTTACTCCGTGCCTTCGATGCCGGGTCCCCGCGCGGCGCCTCGGTGCCGGATCCCTATTACGGCGGTGAGGATGGCTTCGACGAGGTGCTCGACCAGTGTCTGGCCGCCTGCTCCGGCCTGCTGACGCAGATCCGAAAAGAGCACGCGCTGTGACGACCCGAGCGCTTGGCGCCTGGCAGGGCAGAGCCGACTCGGATGGCTGACGCGCTGCTCACGCGGGCGCTCGAAGCGCGATTCTGCGCGCGCGTGCGTCGTGTCGATGCGTTGAGCGGCGGCGATATCAACGACGCTTATCGCGTGGAACTCGAGGGGCAAGGCGAGGTGTTCGTGAAGGCGAACGCGCGCGCGCCGGCCGCGCTGTTCCCGGCGGAGGCCCGCGGTCTCGACTGGCTCGGCGAGGCTCCGACGCTGCGCGTGCCGCGCGTGCTCGGCGTCTCGGCGCCCGATGAGCCGATCCGCTATTTGGTGTTGGAGTATCTCACGCCGGGGCGTCCTCGAGCTGACTTCGACGAGCGGCTCGGGCAGGGACTCGCCGCGCTCCACGCGCTCGGCGCCGCGCGCTTCGGGCTGGACCACGACAACTACATCGGCTCGCTGCCGCAGTCGAACGCAGCGTCACCCACCTGGGTGGAGTTTTATCGCGATCGAAGGCTGCTGCCTCAGCTCGAGCGCGCGAGTGCCTCCGGGCGTGCCAGCTACGCGCTACGACGCGGCTTCGAGCGGCTGTTCGAGAAGCTCCCCGAGCTCGTGGGTCCAGCGGAGCGCCCGGCTCGCCTGCATGGCGATCTATGGGGAGGCAACCTGCACGTCGACACGAGCGGCGCACCCTGTCTCATCGACCCGGCCGCCTACGCCGGGCACCGCGAGATGGACCTTGCCATGATGCGCTTGTTCGGTGGCTTCTCGGAACGCGTGTTTGCCGCCTACGACGAGGCGTGGCCGCTCGCGGCGGGCGCGCGAGAGCGAGTGAGCCTGTACCAGCTCTACCCGTTGATGGTGCACGTGAATCTGTTCGGCGGAAGCTACGTCGCTTCGGTGGAACGCGCGCTGCAGAAATACGTCGGCGGCTAGGGCTCGCCGCTCTTCACCATTTTCGCGCGTCGCGGGCGCTCGGACGAATGGTTCGCTATAGTGTGCGCAGTGTCGAAATTGCCGCCCGTTTTTCGTGAGATCCCTATGGGGCGTGATCTTCTGGAGGCGTTCGTCGAGGCGTTTCCGGTCGAAGTGGGTTGGGTGTTCGCGACGGGCAGTGTCGACGACATCGAGCTCAAGCTCGCCTCGCGCGGTGCGGACGCGCGGCGCGCCTACAAGGGCCACTATACGCTCGCTCAACTGAGCGGCCCGCTCGGTGGGCCCTACGGCGTCACGCTCAGCCGCGTCGACGGTGAACGCCCCGAGCTCATCGCGGGGATTCTCGTGCGCGCGCGCTGCGTGGCGGTGCGCGCTCTTTGCATGACCGGAAGCGGCGCCCCGGTTGGCGTGGAGGCAGAGCCTCAGAGGGTCCCAGAGCCTACGCCTCCTCCGGCGGATGCCAGCTGGGCGGCGCGCGCTGCTCACAGCGCCGCGGTCCAGGCCGAGCCGAGAGAAGAGCTCGACGCCACGGATCCCGAACGCGGCGATTTGGTCTCGCATTTCGCGTTCGGCATCTGCGAGGTGCTGAACGCGACTGGGGATCGGCTATTGATCCGCGACGTGGCGCAGACCGGGCGAGTGCGCGAAATCCTCACTGACGTGTTGGTGGTTCACCCGCCGGTGGAGCGCGACGGAAAACGCCTGTTTAAACTCACGCGCCGCGGCTGAGCGATGCCGAGCAGGCGAGCCCAGCGTCATCCGCACTTTCACGCTTAGCGCGGCGGGCGAGAGCCGTGCGCCCCCGGTGCTGCGGGCACGGGGCTCAGACGCGGCCGCTGCGCGTGCCACGCGGCGCGCCCTTCGACGATGCCGCCATCGACGGTCATGGCCACCACCATGCCCGCATCCGCCATGATGCTCACGAACGGAGTCTGCCACTCGGGCTGCGACCAGACGCGCTGCCAATCAGTGTCGCGCTCCGCGTCGCGCACCCAGAGCGTGCCGAGGCTGGCCACCCATTCGCGCGCCAACACGTCCATCGCAGCCGCCGTTAGGTCTGGCCCGCCGCTCGCGACCGACGACAGCACGCCTTCCGTGCTCACTCGTAGCGCGACCCCGGACGCCCCCACGACGAGCGACAATCCGCGCTCCGGCTCGCTCGCCCCACCGACGAACGCCCGCGTTTTCGGCGTCTCCAGGAAGCGAACTTCCCAATCCATCGGCGCGTAGATGGCGGCGAAGCCGGTGCCCTGGGAAAGCCTTCCACACACAATCCAGCGCGAGGCGTCGAGTCGCAATAGTGCGGCGACATA
>JAEUAF010000610.1 GCA_019695485.1 Sorangium sp. | reverse complement strand
CCGACCCCGAACCGCCGCTAGAAGCACCGCCTTTGCCGAGGTCGAGGCCCCCGCCGTCGCTACTGCTACACCCAACCACCAGAGACGACAGCGCCAGCGTGACGCCAATAAGTGCTCGAAACCAGATCGACTCTCGCATTCGCAGGACTCCAACCGAGAACGTACCCCCAGGCGCTCCAAGTGGGCCACGCTCCCGGGCCGTCAGCCCGATCGAGGCGGAGCTTCGGCCACATCGTCCCCCAGCCAGAGCTCGCTCGGGTGGCGCGGAAAGCCGGTCACGAAACCCATGCTAAAGCGCGCGTTGATCTCGCTGAGGGCACAGAAGGCGCGCTGCTCTTCGAGTTCGTAGCGAAAGGCGTCGATGCCGAATGGGCCAAAGTAGCCAGCACGAAAGAGCGCGCTCGCCACTTCGGAGGCCTTCGCCAACAGCGCTTCTCCTTCCAGCGCCGAAGGCTCCCCCGAGGCGAGCCGCACGCCTTGAAAAACTCCGCGCGCGTTCACACTCTGCACGCACACCCGTCCAAGCTCCGCGCGACCCTCCGGCCAAATGAAGCCATGAGCGCTGAGCTCCAAGAGAGGCACCACCAACGGTTCGACCACTAAGCCGCCGAGTCGCAACGAGGCGTCGACCCAGGCCCACTGCTTGGCGTCGAGCCCCGCGTGAACGCGCATTTGCCCGCGCCCGGCGAACCCGAACGCCCGCTTGAGTAGCCAAGGTCGCTCGGCCCGCTCGAGCAGTGTTGCGAGCTCGGCGCGCTCAGTCAGGTAGCGTTGATGCGGCAAGCCGCCGCCGACCTCGAGCGCAAAGCGACGATGGTTGACTCGCTTCAAGACCTCGAGCGGCGGGTGCCGCTCCACGCTCACACCGGCGGCTTCGAAAACGGCGAGCGCGCGCGGCGTTGGACACCAAGCGCGTCCGACGAGTGTCGGCGCGAGCAAGGGCCGCCGTCCGCGCGCTGGCCGAACGAGATCCGCCGTTTCCGCGAGCAACACGTCGTTCGCCCCCAAGAGTGCGCGCGAGCCCTGACCATGTTGCGCTAGCTGAGCGAGCAGCCGTGCTGGCGGGTGATAGCTCGGGCGCTCGAGCTCGAACTCCGCGTCGAGGTTCAGCACCCAGGCGAAATGCCGCGAATCCCGGCTCATTCCGACTCGGTTGGCACGGGCGCACGCCCCTTCGGCTCCGGCACATACGCGCGCAATGCCGCCACGAATTCCGGAGTCATCCCGGCTCGCAAGCGCGCGGCCTCCGCGATCGGCTCTCCGTGCATCACCCAGGGCGACAGCGGCGGCGGCAGCTCGTTCGCCCACGTGTCGAAATCGAACCCGCCGGTCCAGCGCATGAACCAGCGCGTGGCGAAGCTCACGTGCGCGAGCTCTTCCTTGGCAATGCGCTCTTGAATCAGCGCCCCAGTTTCGTCACCGGCCGCGCGGAAGCGCGCCGCGAAATCGCTCGCGTATTCGAGGTTCGCGGCTTCGAGCCCCAGGCCCATCACCGACACGAACGCGAGCTTCGTGCGGCAGGCCGGCACACGCTTCCAGAACCAATCGCGCACACCGAAGTCGCCGAGCGCCGAGCCCAACGCCTCGATGTGCTCTCGATAGAGATTCATGTGCCGAATCTCGTCCAAGCAAATCCCGAGCAAGCCCTTTTTGAACTCGAGCTCGGCGTCCGCGTACGCCAAAATGGCCCAGCACATCAGCTCCGCAGCCTGCAGCTCGTGGTGAAAGAAGGCGTGGAGCGCGCGGGCGCGATAGTAGGGCTCCTTGAGCGCTTCGTTCTTGGGCGTGCGCTCCCCGCGGCGGGCGGCGCGAAGCGCGGGCGGGCGTCCGGGGCCCTCGAGGCGCAACGCCGTAGGATTCGTTCGAAAGCGGGCGGGAACCGGGGGCGGCGCGATCTTTTCGCGCAAATCGCAGGTTTTCACGTAGTGCTCCGCCCAAGCTTCCACGTCCTCGTGCAGCTGGGAGCCCTCGACGCCCGACACGGAGCTAGGCTCCTTTCACCAAGCAGCCGTCAGCGTCGAGCGTCACTGCGCCACGCTTCAGCAAGCGCCCCGCGGCGCGCTTGAAGGCTTTTTTGCTGAGTCCGAACACGCGCCGGATGAAGTCCGGATTCGAGCGATCGCCGACGCGCAAGCGCGGCGTCTTCTGCAAAACCTCGAGAATGCGCGCGGCGTCTTGGTCGATCTCTTCATGCGCATGGCCGCGCAGCGAGAGCTCGATTTTGCCGTCGGCGTGCACGTTCGAGATGCGAAAGCGAGCGGCGCTGCCGCGCACGAGCGTGTGCGGCTCGCTCTTGGGCACGAGCCCCACGAAGGCACGCTCCACGATCACGAACAGCCCGAGCAGCGGATCGTCGCGCCATGCCTCCCCCTCGACCCACTCGTCGAGCTCGAATTGTCCCTGCGGCGTGTCGAGCATCTCGCTCACACGCATCGTGCCCGCGAGGCGCCCGCTCGAGTCGCGATAGAGCCCAATCGGATAACGCAGACCCACGACCAGCTCGTGCGTCTGCTCCGCAACTGGAACCAATAAGTGCTTGTCGAGTCCCATGTCTACGAAGGCGCCGAATCGCGTGAGCGACGTCACCTCCAAGAACGCGACCTCATCGAGCTCCAGCTTGGCTTCGCCCGCTGCAGCAGCGTTTTCTGACTCACCCGTCATCGAAATTTCGCCCAGACCTTTGGCCGGCACCTAGGCGAGACCGACGTACAAATGCTGCACGTCATCGTCCTCATCGAGAGCCGCCAAGAAGGCCTCCGTCTCGGCACGTGCCTCGCCTTCGAGCTTGACCGGATTCTTCGCGATCCAGACCAGGCTCGCGGCGGTCACGCGCCAGCCCCGCGCCGACAGCGCTTTGGCCACGACGTCCAGATCGCCCGGTTCGGTGACGAAGCGGTGCTGTCCGTCGTCCGCCGCTTCGACCTCCTGCGCGCCCGCTTCAATCGCTGCTTCCTCGGCGTCCTCGCCAGTGGGCGGCGGGAGGGCCTCCACCGCGCCGCGGCGATTGAAGTCCCAGCTCACCGAGCCGCTCGCACCAAGCTGCCCTTTTTTGAACAGCAGACGCATGTTCGGCGCCGTCCGATTCTTGTTGTCGGTCAAGCACTCCACAATCACCGGCACCTGGTGGGGCGCGAAGCCTTCGTAAACGATGGTCTCGTACGCCGCCTGGCCCTCGAGCAGGCCTGCCCCCTTCTTGATGCAGCGCTCGAGCGTGTCCTTCGGCATCGACGCGCGCTTGGCCTGCTCCACCGCGAGCCGGAGCCTCGAGTTGGTGGCCGGGTCAGGACCGCCGGAGCGCGCTGCGACGATCACTTCCTTGGCGAGCTTCGTGAACAGACGCCCTTTGGCGTCGGCACTTTGCTCGCGACCTTTTTGCTTCCATTGAGCGCCCATGGCCGGCCGTTTAGCACTGCTTCCAAGGGGGGCTCGCCCGTTTGTGTCGGAGTGCGGGAAAGCGCCGGGCGCGGACTGCCCGCGCAGCGCCGATGCCTGCGTTCCATCACCGGCCCAGTGGCCGCCCCGAGGCGCCTTCTCAACACATGGGGCAGAAGGGTTGCTGCAGAGATGACACCCGCGCGCCCCGCGTGCGCCCTCGAATTGCGGTCGATTGGGGGAATGCGGGGCCCCGAGCGTTCGTTGTTCTTTCGCGACGGGGAGAAACTCCTCGCTCTGCTTTGCGTCTTAACTTCTGCGAGCTCGGGTCGCTTAACGCCCGCTCCCAACCGACAAGTCTATCCCGCCCGCGTCCATTGACAGAACGCGGAGCCGTCCGCAGATGAAAGAGCAACCAAGTGTCCGCTATCGCCCAAGTCCACTTCGAGCAAGAAGGCTCGCATCTCACGGCCGTTGAAATTGGCCGAAGTGGTCGCTCGCCCGTCATTACCTCGCTGCACCGCGCGCTGTTCGCGCTCGGTATCGTGATTTCGTCGTACCAAGTGCGCACCGGCGTCAGCGGGCTCGTCGAGCGCATCGTGCTCGAACGTCAAGACGGCGGCGTCATCGAAGGGTCGCTCAGCCTCGCCACGAAAGAGGCAATCTTGCCGATCGCGCTGCGCGACTCAGCAGCCTGAGCGCCGCCTGCGCGGCAATGCGTTAAGGGCCGCGCGCATCGTTCATTCCCCGCTACCGACGCGGGCCGAGAGCCGAGAGCTCGCGATCGGCGAGTCGTAGTGCCAGCCATTCGGGCTGAGCACCACCAGTTGCGCCTGCTCTACGGCGAGCTCGTGCAGCTGTCGCACCGGGTCGTTGAGCTCCGGCAGCTCTAGGAAGCGCCGCAGATCGTCGCGCGCAAGGGGCATGGCGGGTAGCTCGTCGCACACCTCCTGTTCGAGGCGCAGGGCCAGCGCTCGCATGTCCTCGAGTTTCCCCGACGGACACGCGAGGAGCAGCTCCTGCCAGTACGGCAGCGCGAGCACGAGCGCCAGAAGGCCCTCCAAACTCTCGCCGAGCGGCACCGCGTAACCGCGCGTGTCGAGGTGCACGCAGCGGAGCCGCTCTTCCGAAAAACGACACGCGACGTAGACGCCACCCATGGCATCTCTGCCGAGAACGGCGGTGGTGGCGCCGGGCACCACGAAGGCCGGCAGCCAGCGCGAGGGCGTGGCGTACTCCTCGGCAGCGAGGCCGTGCTCGAGGATCTCGAAGTCGAAGCTGAACATGAGCACTTCGCGCACCTCGAGCAGGCGCCGCATCCGAGCTTCCGGCAAGACAAGCGTGGGCTCGGCCAACGTCAACCTCTCAAAGCGCCAAGTAGCCCTTCTCGTCCGGCGTGAAAAATGTGCTCATGTCGGGCGGGACGAGCGGCGCGTTCTGTTGGAGTTTCTGAACGAGATCGGGGTTGCCCAAGAAGGGACGCCCAAAAGCCACGAGGTCTCCCTTGTTCGCCGCGAGGTCCGCTTCGGCCTTCGCGCGGTCGTAGCCCCCGGACAAGATATAGGCTCCGCGGAACTTTTGGCGAATAGCGGCTTTCAATTCACTCTTCACCGGCGGCGCACCCATGGGGGAATGATCGACGATATGCACGTAGGCCAAGCCGAGCTCGGCAAACTTGGCGGCCAGGTACGTATAGAGCGCATCCGTTTCATCATCCGCTGAGAGTCCGCCATTCGCGCCGTACGGCGAAAGGCGAATGCCGACCTTGTCTTTGCCGGCCGCCGCGACGACGGCGCGAGCAACCTCGAGCGCGAAGCGCGCCCGGCCCTCGACGGTCTTACCCCAACCATCCGAGCGCTGGTTGCTGGCCAGGTTCAGGAACTGTTCGATGAGATAGCCGTTCGCGCCGTGCAGCTCGACCCCGTCGAAGCCTGCGCCGATGGCAAGCGCGGCCGCTGATTGGAACTCCTCGACCGCGGCCAGAATATCCGCCTCACTCATCGCTTCCGGCACGGGATGCGGCTGGGGGCCCGCCGAATCCGTATACATCGTGCCGGGGGCCGCGATCGCCGACGGGGCGAGGATGCGGGCGCGCTGCGCCATATTCGCAGGGTGACTGATGCGTCCGGTGTGCATCAATTGCAGGAAGATGTGCCCTCCGGCGGCGTGCACCGCGCTCGTGACGCTGCGCCAGCCGTCCGCCTGTTCCTGCGTGAAGCAGCCGGGGATCCGCGCGTAGCCGAGGCCGTTGGCGGAGGGCGCCGTGCCCTCCGTGATGATCAGGCCGGCCGTTGCGCGCAGCGTGTAGTACTTGACCATCAGCGCATTCGGGACGTTGCCAATGGCGCGACAGCGCGTCATGGGTGACATAACGATTCGATTCGCGAGCGTAATCGGGCCGAGCACAAACGGAGTAAACAGCGGGGAAGACATGTCCGCGGTCTTAGGGGCTAGCCGCGGCGGACGCAACCACTGAGCAAGCAGCCGCGAATGTGACGGGGCGCAGGTTCGAGCGGCCTTTACGAGTACCGGAAGGCGCGTCAAGCCCGCTTAGGCACGCGAGATGCACGTCCCCGAGCTGACGCCCGCGTTGGGCGCGCTAACCAGGAGCCGTCGCAATGTTCAAGATTCGCAAGATTCTAGTGCCGGTCGACTTCTCCGCCTGTTCGCGCCAAGCGCTCGAGCATGCACTGTCGATTTCGGAGCTGACGAGCGCCTCCGTGGACCTCCTTCACGTCTGGGAACCGCCCCATTTCGAGGGCCACGCGCCGCGCCTGACCGTCGAAGGCGAACCCACCAGTCTCAGCGAATATGCGGTGAATGTCGCAAGGGCCGAAATGAGCAACTTCCTCACTGGCCTTCCTCCTGAAGTGCTGACCCATGTGAGCCAGATTTACGACGTGGGCGCGCCGCGCGAACGGGTTCTCGAACGGGCACGCCATGGCTATGACCTGATCGTGATGGGCACCCATGGTCGCACCGGGCGTCAGCATGCCCTCGCAGGCAGCGTTGCCGAAAGTACGATTCGTCTCGCCCCCTGCCCCGTACTGACGGTGCGCGCAGCCGGCTAAGTCCGACTTAATGCACGACGTCGACGCGCGCGCCTTCGCTGAGGTCGACGCTCGCGATTTGAACGACTCGATCAGTCGCCTCGATTCCACTCGCGACTTCGATGGTTGGGCCGAGGTCGCGCTCCACGACGATGGGCTGCAAATGGAGCGTGCCGCCGGGCGTCACCAAGGCGACACGCAGGCCATTGGCGTCGCTCATCAAAGCGGTCGACGGAATTTCGAACACGCGGTGCGGCGTGGTCAGCGTGAGCTCGACGTCGGCGTACATACCGCTCAGTAGCTTCCCGTCAGGATTCGGCACCCGAATTTCGGTGCTGAGCGTGCGCGAGGTGGGATCGAGCGCGCCCGCCGTCCGCGCTACCTGTCCTTTGAACACCGTGCCGGGAAACTCGCGAATGCGAACCGCTGACGGCATTCCGACGCTGACGCCGGGCGCCACGCTCTGCGGAATTTGCAGAAAAACCCGCACCGTCGCGGTCGACGCCAGGCGAAATAGGGGCGTGCCGTTGCCCGCGATGAGCAGGCTGCCCCGCTCAATCATGCGGGCGGTCACCGTGCCCGAGAACGGCGCCGTGACCTTCGAAAACGACTGCAAGTCTTGCAAGCGCGTGAGGTTCGCGCGCTGAGCCATCACCGTCGCCTCGGCCACGCCCACGTCCGCATCGCCGACCGTCGATTGCGCCTCCGACTGCTCGAGCTCTTGCTGAGCGGCGAGCCCGGCATCGACCAATTTTCCGGTGCGGGTCAGGCGCGTCTTGGCAAGCCCTCGATTGGCTTGCGCCTGGAGGAGGCTCGCCTGGCTCTGAGCCACGGCCGCACGCGCCTGCGCGATCTCCTGCCCGACTTCGGGAATGTCGACCTCGGCGAGCAGCGCGCCTTCCTCGACATGCGCACCGATGTCGGCGAGCCAGCGCTTCACGTAGCCGTTGGCGCGCGCGTAAATCGTCACTTCTTCGAGCGGCTGCACGCTGC
>JAEUAF010000538.1 GCA_019695485.1 Sorangium sp. | reverse complement strand
TAGATCCAGGTCTGGCCAAAGCGGACTAAACCCGCGACGACGGGCTGCTGGAGCCTCACCAGGAAATTCCAGGGCCAGATTTGGCCGCCGTGCGTGTGTCCGGAGAGCTGCAGACCGACGCCGTGCTCGCGCGCCTCGAAAATTGCGCGCGGCTGGTGGGCGAGCAGCACGAGCTCTCTGCTCGCATCGCGACCACGTAGCGCTCGCGGCAGGTCTGCGCCGTGTCCGCCGCCAAACTGGTGCGCGCTGTAGTCGTCGATCCCCGCGAGGTCGAAGCTCACTTCGGCCGTGCCGATCGACACGTGTTCGTTGCGCAGCACGCGCACACCGAGCCGCGCGAGTTCCTCGCACCACTCGTCGACCCCGGAATAATATTCGTGGTTACCGGTCACGAAGAAGACGCCGTGACGAGCGCGCAATTGTGAGAGCGGCGCGACTTGCGCCCTCAAGTCCGCCACCGAGCCGTCCACCAGGTCCCCCGTGATGGCGATCACGTCTGGGTTTAGCGCGTTGGTGCGTTTCACGATTTCTTCCAGAAAGTCGCGACGCAAGGTGGGGCCGATATGCACATCCGTGAGCTGCACGATGGTCAGCCCGTCGAGCTCGCTCGGTAGGCGCTCGAGTGCGACCCGGAGCTCGTGAATTCGGACCCGCCCAAGGCCAGAGCGGAGCGCCGAAAGCCCCATCCCGGTTGCAATCAGCGCCGCCGTTCCAGCCAGCAGTCGTGACAACAGCTGGCGCCGCGCGGGATCGGCAGGCGCCTTTTGCAATCCGTACGCGATAAACACAGACACACCACGCACGATGTCGAGCCCCGCCACCACGACGAGCAGGAGCAGCACCATCCCGAGCCAAATCAGCGCAGCAAACACCAGCCCGCGCGCGAACGGCGCCGAGATCATGCGCGAGAACAGCAGCGACAACGGAATGCTCAAGAACAGCGCGACAAACAGCGCCGTCAGCCAGCGAGACACCTCCGGGGGGAAGCCGGGATCGCGCACCAAGCGCGTCCACAGGTAGTAGTGGACGCTGCCCACCAGCGTGAGGGCGATCGAAAAGAAAATGGCGAAAGAGGCGGCGCGAGACAGGCTAGGTTTCTAGGGGCCGCGCAGGCCCAGTGGCAAGCCCCCCGACCGGCCCTGTCACAGTTTCGGACGCATCGCGGACACAATTTGCTCGCGGAAAAGCGGTCCTCTGGCCGGTTCGTCGGGCGCCTTGAACAAGACCCGAGTCCGGCATAGGTATGCAGCCCCCCCAAGAGGATTTTCAGAGTGGACAGCTACAGGCCAGACTCCGACAGCGAACCGCAAGAAACGCAGGAATGGATCGACTCCATCGACTCCGTGGTCGACCACGAGGGGCGAGAGCGTGCGCGGTTCCTATTGAATCGCGTGCTCGACGTAGCGCGACAGAAGGGCGTCGAGCCCCTGTTGCCCGTCAGCACCGATTACGTGAACACCGTCCGCCTCGAAGAAGAGCCGCCGTTCCCGGGCGACGAAGACATGGAGCGGCGTATCAGCGGCATCATCCGTTGGAATGCGGCCGTGACCGTGCATCGCGCGAACCACGCCTCCGACGGCATTGGTGGCCACATCTCCACCTATGCCTCGAGCGCCACGCTGTACGACGTGGGGTTCCACCACTTCTTCCGCGGCAAGGATGCGCCTGGGCGAGGGGACCAGATCTACTATCAGGGGCACGCGGTGCCCGGCATTTACTCGCGCTCGTTTTTGGAAGGGCGCATCAGCGTCGAGCAGCTCGAGCGCTTCCGCCGCGAAACCGAGCGCGGCAAGGGGCTCTCCTCGTACCCGCATCCGCGGCTGATGCCCGAGTATTGGGAGTTCCCGACGGTGAGCATGGGGCTCGGGCCGATTGGCTCGATTTACCAGGCGCGCTTCAATCGCTACTTGGCGGCGCGGGGAATCAAGGACACCTCGCAGCAGCGCGTGTGGTGCTTCGTCGGTGACGGAGAAAGCGACGAGCCCGAGACGCTGGGCGCGTTGACCGTCGCGACGCGCGAGCGGCTCGACAACTTGATCTGGGTCGTCAATTGCAACCTCCAGCGCCTCGACGGGCCGGTGCGCGGCAACGGCAAGATCATTCAGGAACTCGAGGCCATGTTCCGCGGTGCAGGCTGGCACGTCGTGAAGGTGATCTGGGGCCCCGAATGGGATGGCGTGTTCGCGCGCGATTCCGAGGGTGTCTTGCGCCAACATCTGAATGCCGTCGTCGACGGCCAGTGGCAGCGTTTCACCACGGCGTCGGGCGAAGTCGTGCGCAAGGAATTCTTCGCGAAGGATCCGCGCATGCTCGAGACCGTGAGTCACTTGAGCGATGAACAGCTCGGGAAGCTACGCCGCGGCGGCCACAGCTTGCGCAAGGTGCACGCGGGCTATCAGCGCGCGCTCAGCTTGATGGGCCAAGGACGGCCGGTGGTCGTGCTCGCGCACACCGTCAAAGGCTGGCTGCTCGGCGAGAGTTTCGAGGGCAGCAACGTCACGCACTCGCGCAAGAAGTTCGAGAAGAACGCGGAGCTGAAGGCATTCCGCGACGTGCTCGCGGTGCCGGTGCCCGACAAGGATCTGGACGATCCGCCGTATTATCACCCGGGTCCGGACAGCGCGGAGGTGCGCTATCTGAAGGATCGCCGGCGCGCGCTCGGCGGCGCGTTGCCCGAGCGGCGTGCCCGCGTCGACGTGCCGGTCGAGCTGCCGAAGGCCGATCTCTACGCCGAATTCTACAAGGGCATGGAGAAGGGCGAGGCCTCGACCACCATGGTGTTCGGGCGCATCTTGCAGAAGCTCATCCGCGACAAGCAGATCGGCAAGCGCATCGTTCCCATCGTGCCCGACGAAGCGCGCACGTTCGGCATGGAAGGGCTATTCAGCCAGGTCGGCATCTACGCCTCGCAGGGGCAGCTCTACGAGCCGATCGATAAGGGCAAGCTCATCTACTACCGCGAGACCAAGGACGGTCAGGTGCTCGAAGAAGGCATCACCGAGGCTGGCTCGATGGCGTCGTTCATCGCCGCCGCCACGTCGTACTCGACGCACGGCGAACCGATGATTCCGTTCTACATCTTCTACTCGATGTTCGGGTTTCAGCGCACGGGCGACCAGCTCTGGGCCGCGGGCGACCAAATGGCGCGCGGCTTCGTGCTCGGCGCCACTGCCGGCCGCACCACGCTGAACGGTGAAGGTCTGCAGCACGAAGACGGGCACAGCCATCTGCACGCGATGACGGTTCCGGCCTGTCGCGCCTACGACATCACCTTCGCGTTCGAACTCGCCGCCGTGATCGAGGACGGCATGCAGCGGATGTATGGGGACGGCGAGAACGTCTACTATTACATCACGCTTCAGAACGAGAATTACCCGATGCCGCCGATGCCGGAAGGCGCGAAGCCTGGCATCTTGGAAGGCCTCTATCGCTTCCAAAGTGCAGCCAAGCGCTTGAAGCACCACGTGCAGATCCTCGGCAGCGGCTCGATCTTCCGGGAGGCGTTGCGCGCGGTGGAGCTGCTCGCAAAGTACGACGTCTCCGCCGACGTGTGGGGCGTCACGAGCTATCAGCGGCTGCGGGCCGACGCGCTCTCTTGCGAACGCTGGAATCGGCTGCATCCTGACGCGGAGGCGCGCGTGCCGTACCTGGCGAAGGCGCTCGAGGGCGTGCAAGGGCCGTTCATCACCGCCTCGGACTACATGAAGTCGATGGGTGATTTGATCGGGCGCTGGGTTCCGGGTCGCGTCGTGCCGCTCGGCACGGACGGCTTCGGCATGAGCGATTCGCGCGAGGCGCTGCGTCGTCACTTCGAGGTCGACGCCGAGAATATCGCCATCGCGGCGCTCGACGGGCTCCGCCAAGACGGCAAGCTCGCGGCGAGTGACGTAGCGCGAGCGATTCGAGAGCTCGGTGTCGATGTCGGTAAAGTCGAGCCCGCGAGCGTGTGATCGACCGGGGCTGCCGAGCCTCCGCGAATCGCGAGGGTGGGGCCAAACGCCTCGCCCTCGCCTCCAAAGAAGCAGGTTTTGCTCGGGAAGCTAGTCCGCCCCGCGCGGCTTTTCCCGCGCTCGATGACGGGAAGGATGAGCCATGACGCGATTTAGCATTTCCGAGTTGATGGCGGAGTCGGGCGTCAAGTTCGGTACCAGCGGTGCGCGCGGGTTGGTCACGGCGCTGAGTGACCGCATCGCCTTCGCGTACACGCTGGGCTTTCTTCAGCACCTCGAGCAGAAGGGCGAGCTCGTGCCGGGCTCCGCGGTAGCCATCGGCGGGGACTTACGCCCCAGTACCGAGCGTATTCTCGGCGCCGTCGCGCTCGCGATTCGCACTCGGGGTTATGCCGTGGTTCATGCCGGGCGCGTACCGAGCCCCGCGCTCATGCTCTACGCCATCAAGCGGGGGATCCCGTCGATGATGGTGACGGGCAGCCACATTCCCGACGACCGAAACGGCATTAAATTCAACGGTCCGAAAGGCGAGATCCTGAAGTCGGACGAGCCGGGGATTTTGGCCCAGCAGGTCGATGTCCCCGCGGCCTTTGGCGCCGACGGCAATTTACCGGAATCCGCACGCGTGCCACTGCCAGAGGTCGACCGCGAAGCGGAGCGCGCCTACGTGAAGCGCTGGCTCGACGCATTCCCCCACGCGCTCGCGGGGCGGCGGATTGGCGTCTACGGACACTCGGCGGTGGGGCGCGAGCTACTCGTCGAAATCCTCGAGGGGCTTGGCGCCGAGGTGCCGCGTTTCGGCTGGTCGGAGCGCTTCATTCCCGTCGACACCGAGGCGATTCGACCGGAAGATATCGAGCTTGCACGTGGCTTTGCCGCCGGCGGCTCATTGTTCGCGCTGGTCTCGACCGACGGGGACAGCGATCGGCCGCTGATTGCCGACGAGCACGGCAAGTTCATGCGCGGCGACGTGGCGTGTGTGCTCGCCGCGCGCTTTCTCGGCGTGACCTCTGTGGCGGCGCCCGTGAGCTGCAATACGGTGCTCGAGCGCTCGGGCTGGTTCCGCGCGGCCCGCACGCGCATTGGTTCGCCGTACGTCATCGAAGCCATGCAGGCCGCCGTGGCACGCGGTGATACGCGTGTCGCTGGCTACGAAGCCAACGGCGGCTTTCTCCAGGCGAGCGATCTCGATGTGCCTGGCGGTGGGGTGCTGTCGGCGCTGCCGACGCGCGATCCGGTGGTGGTCCAACTGGCCCTGCTCTGCCAGGCTGTCGCGCGCGGAGTGCCACTTTCGGCGTTGACGCGCGACTTGCCGCCGCGCTTTACGGACAGTGATCGGCTCGAGAACTTCCCGACGGAACAGGCCGCGCGGCTACTGGCTGGCTGGTCCGAAGGGGGCGCGCCAGCCATCGAGCAGAGCTTTGCAGAGCTCGGCCCGCTCGACACCGTGAACCAGACCGACGGCCTGCGCATGACCTTCAAAACGGGAGATGTGCTGCACGTCCGCGGTTCTGGCAACGCGCCCGAGCTTCGCTGCTACGTCGAAGGCGCGAGTGAGGCTCGCGCAGAGCAGCTCCTGCATTACGGCATGCGCGTGCTCGCGACGGCTCGCCACGCCGGATGAAGCTGCGCGTCGATTGGTTCTTGCTCGGGCTGCTGGCGGCGACCACGCTGGCCTTCGCCTATCCTGACCCCGGGAGCCATGGGGGCGCGCTGCACCCCGAGCTTTCGAACAAGCTCGGGGTTGCGCTGATCTTTTTTCTCAACGGCGCGGGCCTGTCGCTGCAAGCGTTCCGAGCGGCGAGCCTGCGTTGGCCGCTCCATGTCGTGATTCAATCCGCGACATTTCTGGCCTTTCCGTTGCTCGGTCTCTTGATCAGCGTGGTCTTCGCGAAGCTCGTGCAGCCGGAGCTACTGTTCGGGCTGTTCTTCTTGTGCGCGCTGCCGTCGACGGTCTCATCGAGCATCGCCCTGACCGCGGCCGCACGCGGGGACGTGCCTTCGGCGCTCTTCAACGCGACGCTCTCGAACTTGCTCGGTGTCTTCGTGACGCCCCTTTGGGTGAGCTTGCGGCTGGCGAGCGCGGGCCAAGGGTTGCCGCTCGGGAGTGTGGTGCTGGACCTCGTGATCTGGCTCCTGCTCCCGCTATTCTTGGGTCAGGTCGCGCGCCGCTTCATTGGCGGCTTCGTGGCGCGCCATCGAAGGGCGGTAGCGGCCGTCGACAGAGGCACGATCCTGCTCTTGGTCTACACCTCGTTTTGCGACTCGGTGAAGAGCTCGCTCTGGCATGGCCACGGTTCGAGCGCGCTCTTCTTGAGCGTGGGAGCCAGCGTGGCCTTGCTCGCACTGATGATTGCGTCGCTCTCCGCCGGCGCCAGGCTGCTCGGGTTCTCGCGCGAGGAGCGCATCGCTGCGATCTTTTGCGGGTCCAAGAAGACTTTGGCTTCCGGGCTGCCGATGGCGCGGCTCATGTTCGGCGCAAACCCGCAGCTTGGCCTGATTGTGTTGCCGCTCCTCGTCTACCACCCGCTGCAGCTCGTGGTGTGCGGTTGGTTGGCGGGGCGCTGGGGCCGTGAGCCTTAGCAGGACGTTGAGAAACGCCCTGCGTCACGACAGACCAATGCCGGGCACACAAGGGGCGCAGAAGCGAGCATCACGAAAGCCTCACCTTCAGGGGCTTTCGTGATGCGCAGCCGCGCAATGGTGCCGGTAAGCATTTAGCAGGGCGTTGAGAAACGCCCTGCTAGGGCTCTGTTCCCGAAATTCCAGGTTCGCTCCGGCTCCCGGCTCCGGCCCGCACGAGCTCGCGCACCAGATCGGCGTTGGCTTCGGGAAAGCGTAGGTGGGTAAGCTCTGACGGCGAAACGAAGCGCGCGTCGCTGACTTCGCGAAACTCGATCTCGCCGCTCAGGTAGTCCACGTCCACGGGGTGGATCCGCACGTGCCGCTCGGGGTACTCGAAGGCGATCGGCGCTCGGCGTGCCCGCGGAAGCACTCGGAGGCCGACCTCTTCCAGGACTTCGCGCACCACGCACTCTTCGGCACTTTCAGCGGGTCGGAGTTTCCCACCAGGAAACTCCCAGTAACCCTCGAGGTGTACCCCCGGCGGTCGTCGACTCACCAAAATGAGTCCCTGCTTCCAGACCAGCGCGATCGCGACCTCGACGACTCGGGGACCGCTCACGACCCAGCGCTCCGCTTTCGTGCTTTGCGCACGTCCGCTTGCGCCAGCCAGGTTTCGAGGCTCCGAGCCAAGCGACGATGCGCGGCCGGCATCGCGATTTCAGAGAGCTCGTCCGCACGCTTCCACACCACGCGCTCGACGCCGACCCCCGCGCTCGTCTTGCCCGCGCTGGCAACGCAACAGACAGCTTCGAGCGTGATTCGGAAGCGAGTGACCGCGTGCTTGACGCTCGGCAAGCTCGCCTTCGCTTGGGCGTCGATGCCGGCCAATGTCCGCCCCGCGCGCTCGGCGCCCGCGTTCGCGGTCTCACGCGCCTCGAGTTCCACGTTCGGGAATTGCCACATCCCGCCCCAGCGATTGGCGTCGGCCTCGAGCTTCACGACGGCGACACGCTCGCGGAACAAGATCAGCGCGGCTGCCATGCGCACGTTGGTTACGGCCGCGCGTTTGGCAAGCTCCGGCAGCTCTTCGGAAAGTCCGAGCGCGTGCGCCTGGCACGTCCGAGCCCAGGGGCAAGCTTCGCAGCTCGGCTGCTGGGGCGTGCACAGCGTGGCCCCGAGCTCCATCAGCGCTTGATTGAAGTCGCCCGGGCGGACCTTCGGTACGAGCTCGCCCGCCTTTTGCCAAAGTAGCGCCTTGAGTGGCGTCTTGGCCGGATCGCCGCGCAGGGCAAAGAGCCGAGAAAGCACGCGTACGACATTTCCGTCGACGACCGGCGTGCGCTCGCCGAACGCGATGCTGGCGATTGCCCCCGCGGAGTACGGACCGATCCCTGGCAGGCTCAGGAGATCGGCGACGCCGTTCGGAAGCTTGCCCTCGAAGCGTTCCACGATGCTTTGGGCCGCTCTGCGCAGGCTGCGGGCGCGTGAGTAATAGCCGAGGCCCTGCCAGGCATGGAGCACCTCGTCCTCGCTTGCGGCTGCCAGGGCGTTCACGCTCGGGAAGCGCTGCATCCAGCGCTCGAAGTAGGGGACGACCGTGGAGACCTGGGTTTGCTGCAGCATTACTTCGCTGACCCAGATTGCGTACGGATCACGGGTGCGCCGAAAAGGGAGATCTCTGCGCACCTGGTCGTACCAGCGGAGCAGCGCCCGAGAGAGCGCTTCAGGCTCGCGATTCGGGTTTCTTTCAGGGTTTTTCTGGCCTCTCAGCATGGGCTTCTCGGGGCAAGCGCGGCCCTTCATCGACAGCTCGGCGTTCTAGCCTCGGTTTGCGGGGCTGGCACGCGGCAAACCCAACGATCTCGGCGCCGAGCGCGGGAATCGCCAAAGATTGAGCGACCGCTTCGCTTTGCGAGTTCCAATCGGAGAACTCGCTTGTGGTATCCCGGAAAAGCGTGTGAAAATGCGGATAGCCGATGCCTGACCCACTCGTCATCCCGCTCGAAGCCATTCGTACCGACGGCTGGTTCGAGCGAATGGGCGAGGGGATTGGCAGCTTCCAAGCCCTCTGCGACATCATTGGCGCACGATTCTTCGCGTTCGCGATGATCACCGGCGCCCGCATCACCTCACTAACGGTCGACCGGCGCAGTCCCGACAACACGCTGGTCGAGTTCGTGGTGGGTGGCGATGACGGAGAAATCGACGCCCAGGACGCGCAGCGCCTGTCGCTATCGGAATTTCGCTTGCGCTTAGTAAACGCCCTGGTGACCGACGAGCCGATGGGCGCGGCCCCGCGCCGCGAGACGGACGTAGAAGCCGTTCAATTGCACGTTGGTGTTCGTTATCTGTTGCTCGCGCCGCTCTATGGCTACGCACTGCGCGAGTTGACCGTCGACGAGGACGGCACCCGCATCCGGCTGTTTCACGACGGCGTGGAAGAGCTCTATCCGCTCGGTGCGTTTCGCGCGCGCCTGCGGACCCACGTGCGCGAAGAGCTCGAGCGCGTCTCGCGTCCCCAATCGCGGAGCGCCATCGATCTGAGCCGCTTGACCGAGGCCGAGCAAGCGGCGGCCCGCTCCGATCACGTGCGCGTGCTCGAGCTGCTGGGCGCTTGGCCGGCACCGCTCGCCATTTTCCTGCGCACCCCCGAGGGCCAGACGCTGACCCCGGAGACGCGAGCGCTGATGGCTCGCGCGCCCGGTCTGCTGGGGTCGGCGTGCGTTTCCCTGGGCGAGCTCGGCAAGGGTGAGGAAGTGCTCCGGTTGGCCGTCCAATACGCCGGAGACAGCAATGCTGCCTCCGACGTCTACCTTCGGCTCGGCGAGGCCATGATGACTGACGGGCGCCCCGGCGAAGCCATCGGCCCTTTGCGGCGCGCGGCCAATCTCGGCGCGGCGGGCGATCGCGTTTGGCCGCTTCTGGCCCGCGCTTTCGCCGATCGCGGCCGCTTACTCGCGGCCTATTCGGCGGTCCTCGAAGGGCAATCGGCCGGCGCGTCGGTCGACGCTTTGGCTGGCGTGCTTCAGCAAGTGACCGCTGCGCTCGGCGATCCGTTCCTGTCGGTCCGCCAAACCCTCGAAAAATCGGCGAGTTGAGGCGCGTGCGGCGCACGAACGCCGGGAACCCGCTGCTCGCATTGACAGCTCACTTGCGCCGGCACTAGATAGCCCGGCCAAGTCCGCCTGTCATCGCGTCCTTTTACGCGGACTTTCCAGCAGAAAAGAGACTGACCCATGGTGGAACTCTACCTCCCCATGTTCTTGATGTTCCTGATTGTGCTCGTGATCTGCTCCGTCATGTTTCTGGGCGGGCAGTTCGTGGGTCCGAAGAATCCGACGCCTGAGAAGATGCAGCCGTTCGAGTGCGGCAACGACAGCGACGGCGCGCGCGGCGTGCGGATGAGCGTGAAGTTTTACCTGACCGCCATCCTGTTCGTGGTCTTCGATGTCGAGACGGTGTTCATGTACCCGTGGGCTGCGCTGTTCCGCACGCTGGGCTGGACCGGATTTTTGAGCATGTTCGGCTTCATCGTCGCGCTGCTCGTTGCGCTGGCTTATTGCTGGAAGAAGGGAGCCCTCGAATGGGAGAGCTGAAAGATACGACTACCCACATCGTCGAACCGGGCGGTGGCCAGGGCTTCGCTACGACTCGGCTCGAGTCGATGTTGGCGTGGGCGCAGAAA
>JAEUAF010000374.1 GCA_019695485.1 Sorangium sp. | reverse complement strand
GCAGCGTCTGGAAGTGCGTGGTGGCGGCAGGGGCGCGCGTTCGACGAGGCGATGCCCTGGTGGTGGTCGAGTCCATGAAGATGGAGGTCGCTGTGGAAGCCACGCATGACGGCACCGTGATCGAGCTCTGTGTCAGCGAGGGCAAGGCGGTCGCGCCTGGCCAACGCATCGCCCTCGTACGCACGGAGGCCTCATGACTCGCCTCGGGCCGCTCGCCGGCACCAACGTCAGCGAGCTTGTGGCGGACTACCGCGCCGGACGCAAGGATCCGCGGCGCGTGATCGAGAGCGTCTACGCGCACATCGAGGCAGTCTCGGCGAAGCCCGCCTGGATCAGCTTGCAGCCCCTCGAAGCAGCGCTCTTGGCGCTGGAAGACGCGAGTCAGAGCGCGATCGCAAAGCCTCTCTATGGCGTCCCCTTCGCGGTCAAGGACAACATCGACGTGGCTGGTTTGCCGACTACGGCCGCCTGCCCCGAGTTTTCCTACATCCCCTCGGTGAGCGCGACCGTCGTCGAACGACTGACCTCGGCCGGAGCGATCGTGATCGGAAAGACCAACCTCGATCAATTCGCCACCGGGCTGGTCGGGACGCGTTCGCCTTATGGCGCCTGCGCGTCGGTGTTCGACGCGCGCTACATCTCGGGCGGGTCGAGCTCGGGTTCGGCCGTCGCCGTGGCTCGCGGCGATGTCGCTTTTGCCTTGGGCACCGATACCGCGGGATCCGGGCGCGTGCCCGCCTTGTTCAATCGACTGGTGGGGCTCAAGCCGACACGCGGCCTGCTGAGCGCGCGCGGCGTCGTTCCCGCTTGTCGCTCGCTCGACTGTGTGTCGCTCTTCACGCGCGAGCTCGACGAGGCCGAATTGTTGCTCGGAATCTGCGCGGGCTACGACGCGCTCGACCCGTTTTCGCGGCGTGCAGAGCAGGGAGCACCCCTACCCGATCGCCCGCGCATCGGCGTTCCGACCGACGAGAGCCTCGAGTTCTTTGGGGATACGGAGAGTGCACAGCTGTTCGGCGCGAGCGTGGATGCGCTCCGCGGCCTCGCGGTCGAGCTCGTGCCGGTCGACCTGATGCCCTTCCGTCGCGTGGCGGAGCTCCTCTACGACGGGCCGTGGGTTGCCGAACGGCTGGCTGCGATCGGCGATTTCGCGAGCCAACATCCCGAAGCGATACAGCCCGTCTTGCGCGGAATCCTCGAGGGTGCGCGGCGCCACTCTGCGCTAGACGCATTCCGCGGTAGTTACCGCCTGGCGAGCCTTCGCCGCGCGACGGAAGCGGTGTGGGAGAGCATCGACGCCCTGATCGTGCCGACGGCGCCGACGCACTACACGCTCGCCGAGATTGCCGCGGAGCCCGTGCGGTTGAACCAGAATCTCGGGACCTACACGAACTTCGTCAATTTGCTCGATCTGTCGGGCCTGGCGGTACCGAGCGGGCAGCGTGAGAACGGCTTGCCCTTCGGCGTCACTTACCTCGCTCCCGCGTTTCAGGAAGCGCGCCTGCTCGAACTCGCGCGCCGCGCTCGTGGAGAGCTCCCGCGAGCGCACGAGAAACCTGTCGCAGGACAGGTCTGGCTGGCGGTCGCAGGAGCGCATTTGACGGGGCAGCCTCTCAACTTCGAGCTCTCGACGCTCGGCGCGACACGCATTCGCACCACCCACACCGCGCCCGAGTACCGGCTCTATGCGCTCGCCACCAAGCCTCCCAAGCCTGGGTTGGTTTATGTCGGCGACGGAGGCAGCGCCATCGAAGTCGAGGTCTGGGAGCTCAGTGAGGCCGCCTTTGGCCATTTCGTGAACAACATCCCCGCTCCGCTCGCGATCGGAATGACTCGCCTTGCCGACGGCAGCCAAGTCAAAGGCTTCGTCTGCGAACCCTACGCGAGCGAGGGCGCGCGCGACATCAGCGAATTTGGCGGCTGGCGCGAGTTTCTGAAGCAAAAGAGCGCTCCCGGTTGAGCCCGAACCACCAGCACGCGCCCGAGCGGGACCCTTGAGAGTGACATGGCCTTGCTTCTCGGACTGACCACGGCGCTCGCTTACGGGACGGCTGATTTCCTCGCGCGCTTCTCGACGCGCCGGGTGGGCGTCCCTCAAGCGCTGGTCGGTGCGCTGCTATCGGGCTCGCTGGCGCTCAGCTTGTGGCTCATGGTCTCGCCTACGGATTGGGCCAAGCTCTTCGGAGCCTGGCCCTGGCTGGTGCTGTCGGGCGTGCTCACCTGCGGCATGTTGGCGCTGCTTTACGCGGCACTCGAGCGCGGACCGCTCAGCATCGCGTCACCGGTGGTCTCGAGTCACCCCGCGCTCGTGATGTTGCTCTTGTTCGGGCTCGGCGTGCGACCGAGCGCTCGCGAATGGATCGGACTCAGCGTCGTTCTCGGGGCGTGTGTGCTGTTGTCGACTCAGGTCGATCGCGTCGGGGCGGCGCAGTCGTTGCCCGCGTCGCACGTGCGCAAGACCGCGTTTTTAGCGGCCGCTTGCGCTTTCACGTTGTCGTTCCAAATCCTGTGTGTGCAGCACGCCGCGCGCCAAGTGGGCGCGCTCGGGGCGGCTTGGGGCTCGCGCATCTTCGCGCTGCTCAGCGCGGTCGCGCTGCTCCCGCTGACCCACGGCGCGCGGCGCTTTCAACGGGGAGCGCTCGGCCTGACAGCGCTGCAAGGCTTGCTCGATGTGACGGCGGTCTTGGCGCTGGCCGCGGGCACCCACGACGCCCAGCGCGCGCTGGTTCCGGTCATCGGATCGGCTTTTGGCGCGGTCACGGTGCTCCTCGCTCGCGTGTTTTTGAAAGAGGCCATGACCTTGCCGCAGTGGGCTTCCA
>JAEUAF010000366.1 GCA_019695485.1 Sorangium sp. | reverse complement strand
TGCAGGAAGACCAAGCCCTGCGCGCCGAGCTCGGCGCGCAGGGCTTGGTCTTCCTGCAAGTCGCCGAGAGCTTTGCCGTGCGCGGCGACCGCGTCCGTGCGCTGCGCCCCGAGGGCTCCTCATTCTCACCCAGCGCCCTCAAGCGGCGCTCCCGCGGGCGCGAAATCGACGAGGCTTTTGGCGGCGGCGGTTCGAGTTGGGTGCGGCTCGATGGGCGCGGGCTGCTGGTGCTCGAACCCTCGAGCGAGCAAGCCCTGATGCTGGTGCGGCTTTCCGGCGAATTCGTGTACGTGCGGGAGACGCGGCTCGTGGGCTTCGGAGCGCTGGTGCGTTATGAGAACGGTCGCTTGCCCGCTGCAGATCCAGGGCCGGTCGCAATGGTGCAGCTAGCCGGCGAAGGTGTCGTAGTGTTCGAGGCGAGCCCTGCGCTCAGCGCGATCGCCGTTACGGCAGAGCGGCCGCTCACCGTGCGCGCGGCCGCGGTCCTCGGCTGGACAGGTCGCTTGCTCGGGCAAGCAGTGCCGGCGGAGCACGCTCCTCACCTTGGTGCGGGCTTCGTCGCATTTAGCGGCGATGGCGCGGTGTTGGTGGACGACCCATGAGCGACCGACCCAACCGAGAGCCGCTCGGACCTGCCCCTTCTGACGCGCGCCGCCGGCGTCGGCGGTCCCTCAAGGAAGACGCGCTCAATCTGCCTAATTTGCTGACATTGGGGCGCGTCGCCATCATCCCCGTCGTGCTGGGCTTGATGGACCGCGGCACCCCCAAGGACTGTGCCTGGGCCGCCATCGTGTATTCAGCGGCCGCGATCACGGATTTGCTCGACGGCTACCTGGCGCGGCGCATGAACGTGGTCAGCGTACTCGGGAAGTTCCTCGATCCCCTGGCCGACAAGCTGCTGGTGATGGCGTCGCTCGTCTACATGGTGCCGATGGGACGCATCCCGGAGTGGGCCGTCGTCTTGCTACTGGCGCGGGAGATCTCAGTTACGGGGCTGCGCAGCATCGCCGTCACCGAAGGCGTCGTGATCGCGGCCGGAGAAGACGGCAAGGCCAAGACCGCTCTGCAGATGGTCGGCATCTTGTGTCTCATCCTCGGCTATCCGTATCACTTGGAGCTCGGGCCGCTCGACCTTGGGGTCGTCGACCTCGTCTACGTCGGTCGCACGCTCATCTATATCTCCCTGATCTTCTCGATCATGAGCGCGCTCTCGTACGTGCGCCTGTTCTCGGCCGCCGTCGAAGCCAAGGTGGAGCGCAAGACCTAGCGCGCTCAGCCGAAGCGAGCGCGGTAGGCCTGTTCGTCAAAGCCAACCAGGGCGAAATCGGCGCCCAAGATCAGCGGCCGTTTGATGAGCTTGCCGTCCGCGGCGAGCTCGGCCAACGCCTCGGCTTCGCTGAGGTTGTCGAGCCGCTCACCGAAACGCCCCTCGCGGTAGCTCTGCCCCGAGGTATTAAATAACTTTTTCAGAGGCAATTCACTCTGCTTCAGGGCGCGCTTGAGCTCCTTCACGCTCGGCGGACTCGTCACGATATCGATCGACTCGAAGGAGACCCCCTCCTTGGTCAGAAACGCCAGCGCTTTGCGGCAGGTGCTGCACTTTGGATATTGGTAGACTTTCATGGCTGACATGCTGGAGGCCCTCGCCTTTCTGCGCTTGCCGGAAGGCTCGCCGAGCGTCAATCGGCAGCGTAGGCCCGAGGGCTGGACAATCTCCCGGGGCCGCTGCTAGAAGCCTCGCATCAACATGTCGAATCCGAGAGTTTGGCGCACCGGGATGACCTTGCTGCTCACGGTCAGCACGATCCTTTCTGTTTCTGCCGGCTGCTCCAAACAGAACGAAGGCGAGCGCTGCGATTCGCAACAAGCGGGCGATTCGGACTGCTCCGACGGTCTGGTCTGCATTCGAGCCAACCTGTTGTTGACGAACGACGTCGACCGCTGCTGTCCACCCGACAGTGCCAATGGCAACGGGGACTGTCAGCGTTCGAGCGGCGCAACGGGAACCGGAACCGGCGGCAGCTCGAGCACCGGCGGCAGTTCCAGCGCCGGCGGCTCGAGCACCGGCGGCAGTTCCAGCGGCGGTGCCTCATCTGGCCAGGCGGGCGCGGGAGACACCGCAGGCGGCGCGGGCGCTGGCGGGGTCTGAGCGCGCGATGCCTTCGCTCGAGCACCTGACTGCCCTCGGCGAAGACGCGCTGCTGTTGTCGCTAGCAGTGTCGCTGCCGGTGGTCTTGGTGGCAGCGTTGGTCGGACTCGTCGTCGCGGCGCTGCAGGCCGCGACACAGATCCAGGACGCGACCCTCGCTCACCTGCCGCGATTGCTCGCCGTGTCGCTGGTTCTGATCGTGATTTTGCCGTGGATGGGCGCGCAAATCGCGGCGTTCGCGACGCGCGCCCTACTCGGCGGCTGAGCGCTCGATGCTGTTTCCGAGCGACCTCGGAGCTCTGGACTCACTGTCGCAACCCGTGCGCGTGGCGGGCCGTGCGCTTTCCGGCTCTCTGAACACCGTCACGCTGGCGGATGCCTTTTGCGTTCTCGTCGTTCACGGCGCGGACTTCGGCGCTGTGGTCGCCGGGGATCTCCTAGTCGTGAGTGGACATTTCGTCGCCGGCGCGTTGCACCAAGCCGAGCTCGTTTCTCGCCAACCCGCGCCCTTGCCTCGCGGCGATGGCGAGCTCGGCCGATTCGTGTTCGAGCGCGTGGGCTCAGCTCTGCTCGCTCGTTCGCAGGCGTTAGCGCAGATCCGAGCCTACTTTGCCGAAGAGCGCTTCATCGAGGTGGAGACGCCGGTGCGCGTGCCCGCGCCCGGCGTGGACGCCCACGTGGAAGCGAGCGCCGCGCCGCCGGGGTGGCTCATCACCTCGCCTGAACTCGAGATGAAGCGACTCGTGGTGGGCGGGGTCCCTCGCCAATTTCAGCTGGCGCGCGTGCACCGCCGCGACGAAGCGGGGACGCTGCACGAGCCTGAATTCACGCTGCTCGAGTGGTACAGGGCCTTCGCGGGACAAGCGGAGATCTTGCGCGACACCGAGCAGCTCGTGAGCCGTGTGGCGAGGGCGCTACGCGGCCGAGCGGAGCTACAATTGGCGAGCGGGCGCCTCGTCTCGGCCGAGCCCCCCTTCGAACGCATTACAGTGTCCGAGGCGTTCCACGCGTTCGCGGCGCAGAGCGACGTCGTGGATCTCGCTGCGAGCGACGAGGGCGCGTATTTTCGGCTGCTCGTCGAGCGCATCGAGCCTGCGCTCGCCCGCTTCGAGCGCCCGGTGTTTCTCCATGACTACCCGCTCTCTCAGGCTGCACTCGCGCGCCCTTGTCCCGACAGCGCAGGATATGCCGAGCGCTTCGAGCTCTACGTCGGCGGGGTCGAGCTCTCGAACGGTTATGGCGAACTCACGGACCCCGTCGAGCAGCGAACGCGCTTCGAGCGCGAACAAGAGCGCCGCCGCTCGGACGGACGCGGCGTTTACCCCCTGAACGAGCGCTTCCTCGCGGCCCTAGTCGAGGGCATGCCGCCGACCGGGGGCAACGCGCTCGGCGTCGATCGGCTATTGATGCTCGCGCTCGGCGCAGCCGATATCCAACATGTCGTAGCGTTTCCCGAACGCGCACGCTGAGCCGCAGCCCCGAGCCCGAGCTCAGTCGTAACGAACGATGGACACCGTAGGCACGGGCAACAAGCGCTCACGCCCACCGAGCGCCGCGAGTTCGACCACGAACGCAAACGCCAAGACGTACGCACCCTGACGATCGACCAGCTCACCGGCAGCGGCCGCGGTGGAGCCGGTCGCCAACAGATCGTCGACGATCAAGACGGCGGCCCCTTCGCGCAAGGAATCCCTGTGCATCTCGAGCTCGGCCTCGCCGTATTCTTGTGAATAGGAGACCTTGTCCGTGCGAAACGGGAGCTTGCCTGGCCGACGCACGGGCACGAAGCTCGCGTTCAAGCGCGCCGCCAAGGCGCCGCCAAAGATGAACCCGCGCGATTCAACGCCGACGACAGCGTCGACCTGCGCCCCCACGAAGCGATGCGCAATGGCGTCCAGCACGATGTGAAAGCCGCGTGGATCAGCGAGCAGCGGAGTGATGTCGCGAAACAGCACGCCTGGCTCCGGAAAATTAGGAACGTCGCGAATCAGCTCGCGGACGTAGGCCATCGCGTCGAACTCCATGGGCAACGCCACTTCGTCGAGCTTCGTCGGGTCCTTGCGGGCTACCTTCTTCAGCTCCACTCCGCGCGGAGTCGGTTGAAGCCGCGCGGGCACGGGCTTACTGCGGGTGACGATCGTTCCCTTCCTCGATGCCATGGCGTTCCTCGACGCTCGCGGAAATGGGCTTTCCTCGGGAGCGGCGGGCTGATTTTGCCTTCAGCTCGGGTGCGAAGGCAAGCTGATTCACGGCGTGCCGATCCGGCCAAGCAGCGCGCTCACACGCTTTTCATCGTCGGAGCCCCACAAGTCGAGCACGAGCGGCGTCACTGAAACGAGGCCTGCATCGAACGCCTCGGTGTCCGAGCCCGCTATTGGACGATGTTCGGCGCCCGGCCCGCCCAGCCACAAATACTCGCGTCCGCGTGGGTCTTTTCTGAACTCAACCTCGTCTTGGTACACGCGATGCCCAAGCCGCGTTGTTTTGATCCCCCATTCGGAGCCGGGCGGGAAGTTGACGTTGAGCAGCAGCGGTCGACTGTCCCCCGCAAGAGCCAACTGCAACATCAGCTGCGTTGCCAACGCCGCGGCGCGGCCGAGATCCGCATCGAGCGCGGCCGAGCAGGCGAGCGCCGGGACACCCTTGAGAGCTCCCTCGCGCGCAGCAGCCACGGTCCCGCTATAGAACACATCGTCGCCGAGATTCACGCCGTGGTTCAGCCCGGACATCACCACATCCGGACGACGAGGCAAGACCCGGCCGAGCGCGTAGAGCGCGACGTAGACGCAATCCGCTGGAGTCCCATCGACCGAAAATATGCCCTCTCCGTGACGAAACAGGCGCAGCGGGCGGTGCAAACTAAGCGCATGGCTAGCTGCGCTCTGCTCCACTTCGGGGGCGCAGATTACGACGTCCGCGACCGTGCGTAGCGCAGCCGCCAACGTGTTGATGCCAAGCGCGCGGTATCCGTCGTCATTCGAAAGCAGCACAAGCGGGCGGCTCATGGTTCAACCTTTTTCCAATCATCCGGGCGGGAGCGTCGCGGTTCAAGAAATGAAAAACCCGACGCACGCCGAGTGCGCCGGGTTCGAAGCCCTCTGCAAGGGAGCTCAGCCTACGCCAAGCACCTGATCGAGCTCGCCGCTCTCGTTCATACCGGTCACGATGTCGCACCCGCCAACCAGCTGCCCATCCACGTAAAGCTGAGGAAACGTGGGCCAGTTCGAGAATTCCTTCAATCCTTGGCGGAGCTCGGCGTCGGAAAGAATGTTCACGTCCAGAAACTCGACGCCCTTCTTCTTCAAGATCGAGACGACGCTGGCGGAGAAGCCACACTGCGGGAAATTCTTGTTGCCCTTCATGAACAACACCACCTTCTTGGCGGAAACCGTGCTCTGAATGCGTTCGCGTAGCGCTTCGTCCATCATTTTTCTCCGTTGATCTTGGCCCAGGCGGCCTTCGAATACGTGGTGAGCGCGAGCGCATGAATCGGCCCGTGCATGGCCGGGCCGAGCGCTCCGTACACTAACCTGTGCTGTTCGATGGCGGATTTGCCGTCGAATGCGCTCGAAACGATGCGAGCCTGGTAGTGGTCCTGGGTCCCGGTGAGATCCACGAGCTCGATATCGGCCTCCGGGAAGGCTCCGATCAAGCAAGCGCGTAACACCTCGGGGTCCATCATGCTCACCGAACGTTACGCAGCGGAACCAACCTGTCAAATCCCGCGGAGCGCGCGGTGGGGGCGTCCGGCTCAGGGCCGACTCATTCCGCCCGCTGGACGCTTACTCGCCAGTCCACCGGCAGATCCAGAAAGCCTTCCAGACACAGAAAATCGTAGAGCTCGGCGCAGAGGACCTGGCACGTTTCGCTAAAAATGTGCGGATCAGTGAAGAACCTCACGGTCTCCTCGCGGAACTCCCCGCCGTCCTCGGCCAGGCGCGCGATGAGCTCGTCGCCGCAGTAGTAGACCATCTGCTGCATCGTGAGGCGCTCCCACTCGTGGCGAAAGTCCGGGAAGGCATCTGCGAGCACCTTGTACGGCACGCTGTTCGGGCGACGTGCAGTCTTGGCCGCGCGGACCGTCACCTTCGCCAATTGCTCGAGTCGCGGTGGCAGATGGTCGGTCAGGAAATCGCTGAAAACAGCGGCGTAGATCGTCATGACGCGGTTCAGCTCGGGAGAGCGCCGCGACAAGAAGCCGACCTGTAAATCGCGTTCTGTCTTGGCGAGGAGCTCGAGCGCCAGTTCGCGGATGTCCACGCTCGCGTATTCGAAGCCCTCGAGTTCGGCACGAATGCGGTTCTTGTAGCGCTGAAGCACGTAGTAGACGGCCTGCTCCGCGTGATGAATCAGCTTTTCTTTGTCGCCCTTGGTCTTTTCGTGCAGCTCACTCTCGAAGAACAGCTTGGCAACGCGGCGACCTACGGGTTTCAAAACCCGACTCGTAAACTGCGATTGCTTGTTGAAGATCCGCGCCAGCAGCTGCGAAAGCGACTTGATATGCTGCGCCTCGGCGTCGTCCGGCGAACGGCCGGCGTCGCTCTGACGAGCCAAGGCGACCTGCATCGCCTTGAGTTGCGCCACGACCTGTGCGGTGATCGCATCCAGCTCCGGGCTGGTCTCGAGCTCCGCCTTGTAGTGAACGATGCGCGCTTCAACCTGCTCGTTCAGTAGGCCGAGCGCCTGCAAGGCGAGCTGGTCCTTCTGCCCGTCCGTCATGGCGTTCGCGCTGCGCGGGGGGGCACGCGGTGGCACCGGCGGGGGCTTGTTCCGGGAGGGCGGCGACGGAGGCTTCGGCGGGTCGGCTTCGC
>JAEUAF010000326.1 GCA_019695485.1 Sorangium sp. | reverse complement strand
GGACTCGCTCCGCCACCGCCAGCGCCGGCATCAGAAGCCGCTCCACCGACCCCCGCTTCCGAATTCCCGCGGGCCGCCTCGCCAGATGCGCCGCCGCTCGACGAATGCGCAGGGCCTTGCCTCGAGTCGCTCTCGCCGCACCCGACAAGAAAGCCTAGGACGAGCGTCGCCGCGACTGCCCATGGTCTGCACCAAGTCATCAATTTCCCTGACCACCCTGAGCGGTCGCCTCGACACTCGCGATTCGCGGTGCCGAGATCGCCAGCAATTCGGAACGCCCTTATCATAAAGAATCGGAGCCAACTGTCGCAACGAGAAAAGCTCGCCTCTCAGCCTGAAAATTGCGATTCGGATCTCGTCTCGCGCTGACTTCGTTTTTCGGCGCGACGAGCCGGGGCAGTTTTGCCACCGCCGCATCGGCCGGATGTGTCCAAATGGATCTCCGGCGGAGGTGCGTCGGGCGCAGTCGGCGCCACCCCGTCATTATCGCGATTGGGTGCTGGTGAGTCAGAAGCTGAGATCGATAAGAGCCAATCCGGGAATACGGGCGGAACAAGAACTAAGAGGCATATCGACTCGAACTCGACACCTCGCTTGTCGGCGCGGCCAGCGCCGCCGCGCCGGCGTTGCGCGGCAATCCCGCTCCTCGGGACGGCCGTGAGCCCGATCCGAAGAGCAAGGGAAGGACGGCATGGGGGAGCTCCTTCCCACGTCGGAACTCCGCGGGATCGGCCTTGGCGCCAGACCCGACCGCGGGCCGGAACCGCTTAAGTTCCCGGGGAGAATGGTCGTTTGGGGCAATGGAGCAACGTCGAGCGTGTCAGCACCGCCCCCGCCCAGCAGCGCTTCGCCGGGAGATGGCGTCGGCGGAGGCGCGCCGGCGGTTTTGGCGACCAGCCTGCCGCCCGGTTGTGACCTGGTGCGGGACCCGCTCACGCAGGCCTACGCACGGGCCGGCTTCGACGCCTGCCTGAACGGCGCCGTCAGGCGAGCGCGCCGCCGGGGGAATCCCTGCGTGCTCTGTGTCATCGACCTCGACCACTTCAAGAGCATCAATGACGCTTATGGCCATGGCCGCGGCGACCAGATCTTGCGTGGCTTCGCGGCCCACATCCAGAGCTTGCTCCGGCCGAGCGATTGCTTCTTTCGGCTGGGGGGTGACGAATTCGTGCTGCTCTTACCGGATACGGACCGCGACGGCGCGCTGAGCGTCTGTCAACGCATCCAGGACAGCCTCGCGAACACGCTATTTCCCGGCGAGACGCCGCTCAAGGTCTCAGTCAGTTTGGGTGTCGCGGAATTCCCGAGCGATGCCCGTGACGGCGAGGAACTCCTGGTGGTGGCTGACCGGCGCAGCTACGATGCGAAGCGCCAAGGCCGCGCTTGTTTCGTCGCCGCAGACGCAACGTCGCGGACGGAGCTCTATTTCGACCCCAAGCCGCGGCTCATCGAGCGCGAGCGCGCGCTCTCCGACGCCGCGCAGTTCCTCGATTCGCTGGCCAGCAATCAGCGGGGCGTCTTCGACATCCGCGGGCCGCGCGGATCGGGCCGCTCCGCCGTGCTCGCACAAGTCGCGAAGAGCGCCGAGATGCGGGGCTTCATCATCCTGTCTGTCTGCGGCCGCTGGTCCCTGCAGCGCCGACCGTTTGCGGCCGTTCAGCAGACACGTTGGCCGCACCACTTTTCGCTCGGGTTGGGCGCCGAGCGCTTCGCGGCAGGGCTTGAAAGCTGGATGCGCGAGCATCGGCACGACAGACTGCTGATCGCGGTGGACGATTTGGAGTACGTCGACGCCGCGTCGAGGAGCGTGCTGCGGACGGTGTTCGAGCGCCTGACCTCGACTTGTCTGGCCATGGTCGAAGTGAGCGTCGAGGATGACAGCAGTCCTGCGAGTGCTGGCAAGTGGCTGGACGCGAAGACGACCACGCGCCTCGAACCGCTGTCCGAAGCCGGCATCGAGCTCTGGTTGAGAACGCTGTTGCGCTCGGAGCCCGCGCCAGATTTCGGCGCTTGGCTCGGTGAGCGCACGCAAGGACTCCCCGCTCGCATTCGCGCACAGCTCGAGTTGCTGGCGTCCGAGCGCCTGTTGAGCGCAGACCCGAGCGGAACGGCGTTGAGCGTCGAAGCGGACTACCGCGCCCACCCGCTGCCGCCGCAAGCCGAGCGACGCTTCGAATCGAGCCACAATCTGCCAGCGCAGCTCACGGACTTCATCGGTCGTGAACATGAGCAGTGGCAACTCGACGAGCTGCTCGAGGCCAAGCGCCTCGTCACGCTAGTAGGCCCGGGGGGCGTCGGAAAGACTCGCCTGGCCTTGGAAACGGCGGACGCCAGACAAGGCAACTACCCGAACGGGGTCTGGTTCGTGCCACTCGAGGCGACGCGCACGGTGGAGCTCGTGGTCTCACAACTGACGCACTGCTTCGGGCTCAAGGAGAGCAGCGGGCAGTCTGCGCTCATCACACTCAAGGCGTACCTGCGAGAGCAAGAGTTGCTCTTGGTGTTGGACAACTTCGAGCAGGTGCTCGACGCGGCGCCGTTGGTCACCGAATTGCTCGCCAGTGCCCCCCAGCTCCAGGTGCTCGTCACGAGTCGGGAACGCCTGAACGTGCTGGGCGAGCAGGTCTTTCTGGTGCCTCCGCTGAGCACGCCGAACCTCGAGCGGTTGCCGGAATTGTCCGCAATGAACCGCTTCAGTAGCGTCAACTTATTCATCAATCGGGCTCAAGCGAGTTTGCAGGAGTTTGCGCTGCGGGAAGATAATCTGCGCGCGGTGGCCGAAGTCTCGGTGCGACTCGACGGCTTGCCGCTCGCCATCGAATTGGCAGCCGCTCGGCTCGCGGAGTTCACTCCGGAGGAGCTGGCTCAGCAGTTGGACCAGCGTCTGCAAATGCTCGCCACTGGGCCCCGCAACCTGAACGCTCGGCAGCGCACTCTGCGCGGGGCGATCGACTGGAGTTACGAGCTGTTGCCTGCGGCGGAACAGCAGGGGTTTGCCTATCTGGCTGCGTTCGCAGGAGACTTCTCGCGCGACGGCGCGTGGGCCGTTTGCAGACGCACCCTGACGCCGCCAGCGGCGGGCGAGGATAGCGATCTCGACGCGTTGCTGACTTCGCTGACCGGCAAGAGTCTGCTGAATATCTACGCCGACGACAATGGCGAGCCGCGCTTCAGTATGCTGCAGACGCTGCGTGAGTACGCGCTCGAGCGGCTGACGGAGAGCAGTGACGCGCTGTCCGTTCGTCGCGCTCATGCAGCGTATCTGCTGGGGGTCGCCGAAGCGGCGGCGCAGAAGCTTTTGACCTCGGAACAGCGCGGCGCGATCGAGCAACTCAGTCGCGAGCAAGGCAACCTGCGCGAGGCGCTCGGCTTCGCGCTCGAACACGGTATGACGGAGCTTTCGCTGCGACTCGTGGTGGCCTGCTGGCGCTTCTGGCAGTTGCAGGGTTACCACGGTGAGGGGCGCGCCTGGTTGGAGCGAGCCTTCGCGCTGACGCGCAGCACGTTCGAGGTAGACCCTGCGGCAGCGACACGCGGGGGCTCTCCAGTCACGCTCGGTGAGTTGATGGCCCAGGCGCTTTGTGGGGCCGGCTGGTTGGCTCACGACCACACCGACTACGACAGCGCGCGCGCGCTGTTCCAGGAGAGCCTGCGCGTGGCAAGCGCCTGCGGCAGTCCTCGGGCGCGCGGCATGGCGCTTCAGGGGCTCGGGATGCTGAGCATGCTGGAAGGCGAGAACCCCCGCGCGCGAGCCTGTTTCGAGGAAGCGCAGGCCATCTTCCGCGAAGTGTGCGACGCGGAGGAGTTTGCTTGGGCATCGGACAACCTTGGGCAAGTGCTGCGCCGCACTGGCGAACTCGCGGCGGCCGAAACCTGCCATGCCCAAAGTCTCGCAGCTTTCTCGGAGATCGGTCACGAGAGCGGAATCGCGCTCACGATCCCGATGCTGGCGGACACTCGGCTCGATCGCGCGAATCCACAGGCAGCGCGCGACTTGCTCGAGCCGCACATTGCCCGCTTGCGTGAGCGCGGGGACGCGAAGTCCGCGTTCTTCACCTGGGCGCTCGCCTTGCTCGGCGAGGCCACGGTGACGCTGGGCGACTTCGAAGCTGGCGAGCGAGTGCTTTCCGAGTGCGTCGCGCTCTGCAAAGAGCGCTCGTTTACCAACCAGATCGCCTATTGCGAGGAATACCTGGGGCGGCTCTGGACCGAGCGCCGCGACTTCGAGCGCGCCAAGCGTCACTTTCGCACGAGCCTGCAGTTGCAACGCAACCTGAGCGATCCGTGGGCGCTGATTCGCCGTATCGAGCGGGCGGCGGTGCTCTTCGCTGAGTGCCAGCGCGAGCAGGTCGCGGCGGCGTTGTTGGGGACGGCGAGCACCGTCCGCGAAAGCCTGAAGATGCCGCGCGTCCCTGCCTGTAGCTTGCCGTTCGAGCGAGTGATGCGGCTGCTGCGAGAGCGCCTGTCCCCCGAAGAGCTGCGACGTGCCTGGGAGGAGGGCGAGAAAAGGAGCCTCTCGGAGACGCTCGAGCTTGCCCTGGCACAGCTGGAATAGCGTCCGTCGCGGCTCCAACGCGGGGCTCGCATCCTCCAGCGCGAAGAAGTCTTGCCAACGCGCGCGCGCGATCGGAGCGTCCCCGCTCATGAGACTCTCGCTCGGTTTGCTGGCTCCTTGCCTCGTCCTGGCCTGCGCTGCGCGGCGACCGATCGCCTCCGCCGTGCCCAATCCGAAACACGCCGCGCCGCTACCCGCCCGAAGTGAGCAGCCTTGCACGATTGAGCGCGCGCTCGAGAACACACCCCTCGATCTGCGGACGATGCGTGAGCTCTGTCCGCAGATCGAACTCGATGACGATGAGGACTCTTCGCAAGCGCCGGAGTCCGCCGAGCGCTCAGCGGAGACTCAGGATCTGGTTCGCAGCATGCTGGAGCAGGCCTGCGAGGTCAGCGAAATCGAGGGGGACATCGAGTGTGCGGTTGCCCGGCGGCCCGAACTCGAGGACTTCGTGGAGAACCACGCAGGCGCTCTGTTCACCGGCGCGTTCACGCGCCCAGGCGCGCGCGAAGCGCTGCTCACGCTTGGATTCGGGTCGCTGCTCTTCGAGCAGACTTACAAGGGCTACGTGCTGCGCGGGATATTGCCGGAGCTCGCGTTCGACGCGAGTGCTTGCTCGCTCGTCTCACCCGACGGCAAGCTCGCGCAGATTGCCTGCTTCCAGACGACTGAGCCGGGGTCGCTCGGCCGAACCAGCTCGGTTATTCTCGATGTGCACGATCTGAAGTTGAAGCGTACCACCCGCGTGTTCAGCTTTCGTGACACCTTGCTTTCGAGTTGCGGGGACGTCGACGCGAACCAGCTCGTGAATTTGGTGCCCGGGCCCCTGGTTGGGTCAGCGTCCGCGACCGTCCCCAGAAGTTTGGCATTGCAGGCAAGCTACCTGTTCGCGAAAGAGCCAGCGACCTACGACGACCACTGCCTAGACCTACTGCAACGCTCATTCGAGGTCGGGCCCCCCACGGGGCTCACGGCCGCGCTCGCTTGCGCGATGCCGGACTATGCGGCGACGACGCTCGAATTCTCCTTCGTCCACGGGCGCTGGGCGGCGGCACCGGCGACGGAAGACCTACTGGATCGTTTGGCGGTAGAACCTTCCTGGTTCCGCGACATCGAGCTGCGGGCGTTGAGGTGATGAGTCGCAGATGGCTGCCCTCGGTGGCGTGTCTGGTTTGGTGTGCGGTGATGCTCGCCCTGGTGTCGCCCGCGCTGCTGCCGACACGCATTTCGGGTGACGGAGATTTTGCGCAACACCTCACGCTGGGGCGGCTGATGCTCGAGGCGCGCGCGGTGCTAAAGGTGGATCCGACGCTCTACTCGGTCGGGCCTTTGCCTTGGTTCGGTCACGAGTGGCTGTCGGAGCTTTTGTTTGCCGCTGTGAGCGCACGTTTCGGGCTGATGGGGCCCGTTTTGCTGGTGAGCGCGCTAGTGGCGAGCGCCTGCGCGCTCATGCAGCGAGACGCGGAGGAGCGCGCGAACTCGGTCTGGATTGGGCTCTTGGTGTTTGGGCTCGCGACGCCGCTGCTCGTCGCCCATCTGTGGATTCGGCCGCATCTGGTCACCTGGCCGCTGGCCGTCCTCTGGCAGCGCCGACTGCTGCAGTGGCAGGACGGAAAGATGAGCTTCACGCGTTGGCTCGTGCTCGGCGTGCCGTTGATGGTGCTCTGGTGCAACCTGCACGGTGGGTTTTTGCTGGCGTTCGTGCTGATCGCCATTCAAGCAGCGGCGCTCGTGCCCGAGCTCGTCGCGCTCCCCCGAGAGCAACGACGGCCGGTCCTGCGACAGTGCGGGCAATTGGGCCTCGGTGCGGGCTGCATGCTGCTCGCATCCGGTCTCAATCCGTTCGGCTTTGCGCTGCACACTCACCTCGTCGAACACTTGTCCCGGAGTGCGCTCCTACATAAGGTGAACGAGTTCAAATCCCCCGATTTTTACATGATCGAGAGCAAACCGCTCCTGATCTGGATTTTGCTGAGCTTCGCGCTTTCGGCGTTCGATGTGGGGCGCGCGCTGCCTCGTCTCGCGAGAGTCCCGCTTCGTGAGCGCTTGCTGCAGCTCGCCCTGTTGGCCATGACCCTCGGTGCCCAGCGTAACGCGGCCCTGTACGCGTTGCTCAGCGCACCGACGCTCGCACGCGATTTGAGTCGTGTGCTTTTGGCGGGCGAAGCGGCGCCTGGGGTGTGGGGGCGGCTTGCCCGAAAGGTCTCCGCGTCCTCGCGGCGATTGGCAGCGCTCGACCAGCGGCACGACGGGCGCGTTTGGGCGATCGTCACCTTCCTTTCGTTGCTTGTCGCCGCCCCGGGCCAAAGCGAAAAGCTCGAGTTTTCTCCGAAGCTTCAACCCGTGCAGGCGGTTCGCTACATCGGGGAGCACGCAGAGCTCCTACGCGGCCGCATGTTCAATTCCTACGCCTGGGGCGGCTATCTCGCGTATGCGCTTTACCCGCGACAGCGTTGTTTCGTGAGCGGCATGGCCGACTACTACGGGTCCAAGCTGTTCTTTGACTACCGCGCCGTCGCCTATCTCGAGTCGAACTGGGCCAGCGTTCTCGACCAATATCGAATCGACTGGATCCTCTTCGAAGCAGACTCCAGTTTGGCTCGGCTGCTCGCATTCCACCCGGCCTGGCGCTTGCTCTACCGCGATAGTTTAGCGGTGATTTACGTGCGGGCGCGCGCGGGGCAGCCGTAGTCTCGCGGCGCGCGGGGGATTGCCGCAGGAAGGGAGCGTCCTCACGCTCGGAGCCGTTCAGACACGGCGCGTCCGCTCACCCGGTCGATGCCGAAGAGATCCACGTACTCCACGGAAGGCGCGATGCCACCGTCGCTGGTCTTCACGAACAGGCGGCCCAGCCAGGCGTCACGTCGCGCGATGTCGACCGCCGCGCGGTATCGGCCAGCGGCGTCTCGACGCACGCGCAGCACGCGGCGAGAGCAGGCAATCAGCCGCAGATCGAAGCCGTCGCGACCCGCGCTCCGCGTGAGGCTCCAGCCGTACGCCATGCGCCGCTCTAGCCAAGACAGCTCCTCGTGACGCCCGTCCTCGGCGAGCATCAACCAGTACGCCTTGAGCGGGTGGTCGGCGTTCAGCTCGCCATCTGCCCGCAGCTCTAGGTCGTATTGAACGCGATTCGCGTTCTTGCTGCGATCGATGCAGAAAAGGGCGCGCTCGGCGGCTGCGCGGGCGCGCCCTGGGCTCCAAATCATCGCGGCGCACGTTCCGGCCAAGACCTGCCGCCGCGTGAACCTCATGCCGTCTTGCATGAGGTTTCCAAATGCCAAATCCTGTTCGAGTTGAACAGCACGATCGCTCCGCTCTGTTGCGCGGCAGTTTGAATTTGCTCGCGTGATACTTCGGCGTCACTGCCGCGACACGCCTGCGCGGCGCCGCAGTGCGCGGGGTTGATTGCTCGCGCCCGTCTCGCTCGCGGCACGCGCGTCCGCACACTGTTCTCGCGTTCCGATTCGGCAGCCTCGCTTCGAAGTTTCAGGATTGGCTCCCAAGTGTGACGCTCGAACCGCGTGGGTCGTGCCAGGCTGCTCGTGATCGCAGGGCGTGCGATCATTGCAAGGGAGAGCGCAGATGTCTTTCAATTCTTCGATGAACCGTTGGCTTTGGGTTTTCATGGCCGGGGCCGCGCTCGGCGTGGGCACGCATGCGGCGACGGCGCAGGCGGATGGCGTCGAGTCGGCACGTGGGCATGAGCACGAGCGCGAACCGCAGAAATACACCGTCGCCCTCTGGGGCGACATGCCCTACAACGCACTCGGCAAGCAGCAATATCCGAATCTGCTTCTCGATGTGAACGACGCTGACGTCGCCTTTTCTATCTTCGACGGCGATCTGAAGGCCGGCGGCGACGGCCCGTGCACGGACGAGAACCTGTACACCCCGGCGCTCGACTATTTCAGCCAATTGAAGCGGCCATTGGTGTGGGTACCCGGGGACAACGACTGGACTGATTGCTGGGGCCGCTATGGCGCGGCTAGCACTGCGGCGGGCGCAGACGACCCCATCGAGCGACTCAATCATGAGCGAGCGCTGTTTGCCGCCACGGACTTTAGCCTCGGCCAAACCAAGCTTCGACTGACACGACAGTCGAGCCAGGGTGGCGCCTATGCGCAATATCGCGAGAACGTGCGTTGGAAGTATGGTCCCGTCGTGTACATCGGCTTGAACGTGCAAGGCTCGAACGACAACTATCCCTATGCAGGTGTGGACGGTGAAACCCGTACGCAAGCTCAGATCGACGTGCAACGTGCCGAGGAGGTCGCGCGCAAAGCCGCGGACATTCAGTGGCTGAACGACGGCTTCAACTACGCGAAGAAGGTTCGTGCCGCGGGGGTGATGGTCGTTTTCCAGGCCGATCTCAACTTCAACAACGAGCAGCACCTCGTCGATACTCGTTCGTGGGATGCGTTTCCCGCGTACGTTGACGCTTTGCGCAGCGTGAGTGTGGCGTTCCCGGGCCAAGTCGCGTTGGTGCACGGCGACAGCCACTACTTCAAGGTGGATATGCCACTTAGCACCGCCCAAGGTGGCGTCGTTACCAACTTCACGCGCGTGGAGACCTTTGGCGCGCGCAACAACCATTGGGTCGCGGCCACTATCGACGCCAACGATCCCAAGCTGTTCTCGTTCGAGCCCCGCATCGTCGCCGCCAATCGCGACTAGTCCGAAACTGAGGCATAGTGCTCTCCTGAGGTATCGGGAGCAGGAGCTCGAGCGCAAAGTTCCACGCCCCAGCCAAGTAACGCGCCTCGCGAGCCTTGAAGGGGGGAATTGCCAAGGGCCCCGGCGGCGCCGGCCGCAAGACGGGGGGGGCCGGCCCGCGCGTCGCATCCCGCGCGCGCAGCCATGGCCTGCTGGCCTGCGGGGCGGATTCGACGCGAGCCGTCCGTGCGTCGTCCAAACACTTAGCAGTGCGATGTGCTGCTGCCCCGCTTTGCTGGCAAGGCTGCCTGACCCAGAAGGGAAAGGGGATTTCTCAACGGCCTTTGAGGAGCACGGACGATGACCGCATGGTTCAAATGGCTCGTCGGGGCAGGGCTGATGTCGCTGTCGGGGAGCGCTCTGGCCGCTTTGCCGCCCAACGCCGTGTCCGTACAAGTGAGGAACCCGCTCGCCACCTCGCGCCAGTCAGAGACGATTGCGATTGGGCTTGCTGACCTACGGCGGCTGGTGGCAGCTCTCGACCCGCAGCACAGCGTTGTCCTCGACGTCAATGCCAAGGTCATCGATTCTCAATGGGTCGACATGACCGGCGACGATGCCCCCGACGAACTGGTGTTTCAATCGGATTTCGGCCCGAACGAAGTAAAGACGTTCGTTGTGCAGAACGGGGAGCGGAAAACGCCCGGGCGCGACCAATACAGGGTGTACGGTCGCTTCGTCCGTGAGCGCCATGACGACTTTGCGTGGGAGAACGATCGCGTGGCCCACCGCATGTATGGGCCGGATCTCGAGACGTGGAAGGCTGAACCGCTGACGTCGAGCGGCGTTGACGTTTGGGTGAAGCGTGTTCCGCGACGAGTCATCAACGATTGGTACCTGGTCGACGACTACCATCGCGACAACGGTGAAGGCGGAGACTTCTACTCGGTCGGTAAGTCACGAGGTTGCGGTGGGCTTGGTGTGTGGTCCGCGGGGGATCTTTTCGTCTCGCACAATTTCGTGGCTTCGCGCGTGCTGGCGAATGGGCCGCTGCGCCTGGTGTTCGAGCTCGACTATGCGCCCTGGGAAATTGGCGGTGGCAACAAGGTGCGCGAGACCAAGCGCGTGATTTTGGACGCCGGTCAGAGCTTTGGGCGCTTCGAGAGTCGTTTCAGCCTCGATCACCCAGCGCCTCTGGTGGTGGGCGTGGGGATCGCCAAGCACGCAGGAGCGAGCCATCACGGCGATCCCAAGCGCGGCGCCGAGCAAAGCTTCGAACCGTTCAAAGACGGGAACGGCAACCTCGGCTGCGCCGTCGTCTTAGACCGAGCCGCTTCTGGACAGGTCGAGACGGCGAGCGACTGGTTGCTCGTCACGGACGTGCCCGCCAGCGCTGCCGTTCGCTATTTCGTCGGTACGGCGTGGGACAGGTCCGGCCAGGTCAAGGACGCGGCGGATTGGGCCAAACGCGTCGACGCCTTCAGCAGAGAGGCAAAAAATCCGCCGATCGTGCGGCTCGCGGGGACGACGGGCCTGCCGCTTTCGCGCAGCGATCCCGCAGCCAGCAGCTGGGCCACGCGCTTGTGCGAGACCACGCTGCAACGCGCGCCGGACGTGTTCAGCACTGCGTGGAGCTACGACAACGGCCTCGTCTTGAGCGGGTTCCTGGCCACCTGGAAGAAGACGGGGAACCGAAAGTATTTCGATTACGTCAAGCGCACGATTGACGGGCTGATTGACGGCGACGGCACCATCAAGGGCTACCGACTCGAGGACTACAACCTCGACCAGATCAACTCGGGCAAGCTGCTCTTTACGCTGCTCGAGCGGGCGACGTCGGCGAGCGATCGGGAGCGCTATCGGCGCGCCTTGACGACCTTGCGGGGACAGCTTCGCACTCAACCGCGCACGCGCGACGGTGGGTTTTGGCACAAGAGCATCTACCCCCATCAGATGTGGCTCGACGGGTTGTACATGGCCGCGCCCTTTCTCGCGGAGTACGCGGCCGCCTTTCGAGAGCCCGCGCTGTTCGACGAGGCAGCAAAGCAGATCCTGCTGCTCGAAAAGCACACCCGGGACCCGCAAAGTGGTCTTCTCTATCACGGTTGGGATGAGAGTCGGACGGAGCGCTGGGCCAACCCGAAAACCGGCACTTCCTCGGAATTTTGGGGTCGCTCGCTCGGTTGGTACAGCATGGCCCTGGTCGACGTGCTGGAGTTTCTGCCGAAGTCGCACGCGCGGCGTCAGGCGCTGCTGGGCGCTCTCGAGCGCGTGGCTGACGCGCTTCTGCGCGTGCAAGATCCGGCGACGGGCGTGTGGTGGCAGGTGCTCGACAAGGGCGGCAGCGCCATGAACTACCGCGAGGCCTCCGCTAGCGCGATGGTGGTCTATGCGCTCAGCAAAGCGGTCAATCAAGGCTGGCTGGACCCGGCGCGCTATGCGGCGGTGGCCGAGCGGGGCTTTCGCGGGATGCTCCAAGCGTTCGTGAGCGTGGGCGCGCAGGGCGCCGCGCGCGTCAACGAGATCTGTAAGGTCGCGGGCCTCGGCGGGAAGCCCTACCGCGACGGCAGCTATCAGTACTACGCGACGGGCACCGAGCACGTCACGGACGACCCGAAGGGGCTCGGCGCGTTTATCCTTGCGAGCGCACAACGTGATTGACCGCACACTTCCGCGACGGTTGCTGATTGGGCTCGCGGCTGGCGCTGGGCTCGCCGCAGTCGCGCCTCGGGCACGGGCTCAGGCCGCGCGCCGCTCCCCATTCCTGGATATTCGCGATTTCGGCGCTGTTCCGAACACCAAGGGCAAAGCGGGGGACGCCATTCGCGCAGCCATCGCGGCCGCGGTCAGCCAGGGTGGAGGTACCGTTTTCGTCAGCGGTGGCCGCTTCCTGAGCGGCCCCATCAAGCTTCATAGCAATGTCACGTTGCACGTCGACGCCGGCGCCACGCTCGCCTTCAGTCAGGACTTCGACGACTATCTGCCGATGGTGCGCTCTCGTTGGGAGGGCACGGAGGTGAAGAACTTCTCTCCGCTCATTTACGCCGACGGGGCCGAGAATATCGCGATCCATGGGCGAGGGCTGCTAGACGGGCAGGGCAGCGTGTGGTGGGCGTTCTTCAACGAGCTGCGCGTGGCTCGCGAAAAGACCGGCGCTTACCCGATGGACTCGCGCTGGCAGCGAGAGTTCCTGCGGCTGAACGCGCATCTCGAATGGCCAGACGACCCGGAGCTCCTGAAGATGGGGTTCTTGCGGCCGCCATTCATCCAACTCATCGGCTGCAAGAACGTCTCGATTCGCGACGTTTCGCTGAAAAATTCTCCGTTTTGGACGATCAATCCTGTGTATTGCGATGGGGTCAGCGTCGCTGGCGTCAGCATCGAAAACCCGGAACGCGCCCCGAACACGGATGGCATCAACCCCGACTCTTGCAGGAACGTGCACATCTCGGATTGTCACATCAGCGTTGGTGACGACTGCATCACCATCAAGTCAGGGCGAGACCGACAGGGGCGGCGCATCAATCGCCCGGCGGAGAACTACACCATTACCAACTGCACCATGCTGCGCGGTCACGGCGGCGTCGTGATCGGCAGCGAGATGTCCGGCGGCGTGAAGAAGATCGCGATTTCGAATTGCGTTTTCGACGGTACCGATCGCGGCATTCGCATCAAGTCGACCCAGGGGCGCGGCGGCGTGGTGGAGGACATCCGCGTTTCGAACGTGGTGATGCGAAACATCCGCGAGGAAGCCATTACCTTGAATCTGTTCTATTCGGTGGTGCCGGCTGAGCCAGTCTCCGAGCGCACCCCGCGCTTTCGGCGCATTCGCTTCAGCTCCGTGAGCGGGGACGCGCGTCAGGCGGCGCTCCTGCTTGGTCTCGATGAGTCCCCGCTGGAGGATATCAGCTTCTCTGACATCGAGCTTGCCAGCACGGTTGGGTTCGTGATGAAGGCCGCGAGAAGGGTGCGCCTGAACCAGGTGCACGTCGACGCCGCGGAGGGCCCTGCGATCTCCGTGGAGGACGCGGAACAAGTCGACCTTTGCGACGTTGGGACGTCCACGCCTCACGCTGGCACGCCTTGCGTCGAGCTCAGCAACGTACGCAATGCCTATGTGCACGACTGTTTTGCGGCGCCCGGCACTGACCAGTTCTTGCGCGTGAAAGGCAGCCGTTCGAGTGGCATCGTGCTCGGTAACAGCGCGCTCGGCGCGGCCAAGACAGCGTTCGAAATTTCGAAGGAAGTCCCGGCGCGCGGGGTGGCATTGGCGAGCCTGGGCCCAGCCAACCTCGGCGCGCGCAAGTAGCGGCGCCTCCGTCAGCGGCCCATCCAGCCGCCGTCGACGACGAGCACGTGGCCATGCAGGTAGTCACTGGCGGCTGAGCAGAGGAATACGGCCGCTCCTGCGATGTCTTCCGGATCGCCCCAACGCCCAGCCGGAATGCGCTCCACGATTTGCCGGTTGCGGGTCGGGTCGGCTTGAAGCGCGGCGGTGTTCTCGGTGCGAATGTAGCCGGGTGCGATGGCGTTGACGTTGACGCCACGCGCGGCCCATTCGTTGGCGAGCGCCTTGGTCAGCTGAGCGACGCCTCCCTTCGACGCCGCGTAGGCAGGGACGCTGATACCGCCCTGAAACGACAACAGCGACGCCACGTTCACGATCTTGCCCCGGCCCGCGGCCAGCATGTGCCGCCCTGCATGTTGGCAGAGCCGGAACGTTGCCGACAGATTCACGGCGATCACGTCGTTCCAGTCGTCGTCGGAAAACTCCAGCGCGGGCGCGCGTCGAATCATCCCAGCATTGTTGACCAGGACGTCGATGCGACCGAACGCTTGCATGACGCCATCGACGAGCGCGGTGGGAGTGGTTCGCTCCCGGAGATCGCCGCGCAGCGCGACGGCGCGGCGTCCGCTCGCGGTGATATCGTTGGCTGTTTGCTCAGCGGGGCGCGAGTTGCCGTGACAGGCGACGTCCGCCCCAGCCTCAGCGAGGGCGAGCGCGACGGCGCGGCCGATGCCACTGGCGGCGCCAGTTACCAGCGCAGCTAGACCGTCCAGGCGAAATGAAGAGCTTTTCATGGCCGCCCTTCAGCGCTGCTGACTCTGTTCGAGCCCTGATCCAGCCTGATCGAAGCCTGGCTGCACGTTGACCGCCCCAAACTTGCGGTCTTGGCCCTCGCGGTGCGCGGCCATCATCCAGATGAAATTGATGCTGTGGCCCGGGGCCGCCACGTTGGGGTGGTAGCCTGCCGGCATCAGCACTGCGTCGCCGTCGCGCACCAGGCTCACGAATTCAGGCTCTTGTGGGTTCGTGTACACGAGTTGAATCCCGAAGGCGGGCGCGGGCATGTCGAAATACACATAAATCTCTTCGAGCATTGCCGTGTGCTCGTGCGGCGGCCAGCTCGTCCAGTTACCGGGCAGGGAACGCGTGAAGCCCGCTAGGATCCGGCCCGCCTTCACGTTCTCGCCGATGAGAATGTTCAGGTCGCGCGAGGTGGCGGTGCCTCCGGCGCGAAACCTGAGCGCCGAGTCCTTTTCGACGTCCGCGTAGCGGATCACTTGCAGGGGATAGTCCCCCTCGACCACGGCGGCGCACTCGACCAAGTCGACGTGGTCCGTTGTCGAAACCTGCACGCTCGAATTGCGGGGTACGTAAATCGCGTCATAGCAAGCGAGCTCGTGGGGCATTCCGTTCACACGCACGCTGCAGGCCCCATGCATGCAGAGCAACGCGGTTTCACGTTGCTCGGTCTCGAATTCCACGTGCTTCACGTCGTCGGTCAGGCGGATTCTGCCGTAAGAGAGATGCGAGAAATCGCTGTTTTGCGGGGAGACTGCGATTGCTCTGCCGAGCTTTGCCGCGGTGTTGGAGAAGAATAGCCGTTTCGGATCCAGAGTTTGTGTTGCCATGGTGTCGATTTCTAAGCTGCCGTCGCCTGTCCTGCTCACGGCGTGCGCTGTTTGGGGTCCCAGTGGTCCGTTCCGCTCGAGGCGCGCCCCATGCGCGTGCAACGAGGCCGAGGGCTTGGTCCTGGATGCCGACGGCTGTTGGTGCGCACGCCTTTGGATACCAAAGCGTCGCCCTGGTCGCTCGATTCATTTCGCCGCTCTGATTCGATTTCCGCCTCGCCAGTGTCTCCAGATCGGGATTGGTAGGATGCTTTACAGAGGTCTTGTTGATAATCTTCATGGTAGTAACCCCGATCATTGCTGGCGGGATTCCGCTCGAGCTTCCGCGGACTCTCAATCACGATCGGAAGCCTGACGACGGCAAGGACATCATCATTTCGGTGACCCGAGACAAGCGCGTCTTCATCGCGGGTAAGCCGGTGAACGGCAGCAAGGAGATTGTTTCGAGCATCGAGCAAGAGCGCCGCCAGCATCCGGAGAAGACCGCATTCATCAAAGGTGACGCTCGCGCCAGTTACGCCGCCGTGCGCGAGGTCATGGAAGCGGTGAGCCGAGCGGGTTTCCCCGACGTGATGCTCGGCACGGACGATGCGAAGGAGAAGACGCAGTGATTGGGTTCTGCTCTAGCCCGCGAGTCGAGGAGTAAACGCCGATGGCGATGGACGTAGCCTCTGGCAAGGGTGCCAAGTCCGATATCAATGTCACGCCGCTGATTGACGTGGTGCTGGTGCTGTTAATCATTTTCATGGTCTTGGTCCCGTCGATGCTCAAAGAGCTCACGGCGAACGTGCCCAAGAAGGACGACAGCAATACACCGCCGGATCCGACGGCGGTACCCATCGTCGTCGAGTACAGCGCGCAGGGTGAGCTCTCGGTCAACAGCGAGAGCGTGGCGCCCGAAGGTTTGGCCAGCAAGATCAGCGAGCGTCTCAAGTTCAAGAGTCAGAAGGTCGTCTTCTTCAAGATTGAAGACGAGGCGCCCTACGGCGAAGCGGTTCGTTTCATGGATATCGTCAGGGGTGCGGGCGCGACCACGCTCGGCATCGTGACCAAAGATTGAGGCCTGCGTAGGGCGCGAAGCTGAGTCGCGCGAAGCCCGTGATCTGGCGCTCTCAACGCATAACGCCGAGCAGTGCGCTCTTGGTCACGGGGTAGTCCGGTAGCACTTGCGAGAGGTCGCTCAGGCCCAAGTGCTTCTGCGCGACTTCGGCGAAGATACTGCGAAAGTCGGTGGTCACGGCGAGGTCCCGGCCTTCGTAGCGCTGCTCCTCGGCGAGCCCCGGGAAATTGCCGTACACCTTGCGGCCGTGCACATTGCCTCCCAGTAGCAGCATGCAATTGCCGTGGCCGTGGTCGGTGCCCTGCGTGCCGTTCTCGCGGATGGTGCGGCCAAATTCGCTCATTACGAGCACGACGGTGCGTCCGAAGTGAGGTCCGAGCGCTTTGCGGAAGTCGGCAAGGCCTTGCCCGAGCCCTTCGAGGAGCGGGGCGAGCCGACCGCGCTCGCTCGTGCCTTGTCCTTGATGCGTGTCCCAACCTCCCACGTCGAGCCACGCGGCGCGCAGACCTAGCTTGGCTTTGATGAGCAGGGCGATGTCGGCCAGCCCCGCGGTGGCTTTCCGATAGTTGCCCGCGTGTGCGTTGGGGGAAGGAGCGCGCGTCGCGTTCGGAGCGGGCTTTTCCGTGGCGTTGCTGAGCTCGCGTAGGCGGCGCGCGGCTTCGAGCGCTTCGCGTCCGGCGCGAACGCCAACGCCCCCATCGCTTCCGTACATTTCGGCAAACGCCCCTTCGACCG
>JAEUAF010000880.1 GCA_019695485.1 Sorangium sp. | reverse complement strand
GTGGGGCCGGCGCGCTATACCACGGCGCAGCGCGAGCGACAGGGGCGTCAGTTGAGCCAGCGCCCGTCCCGACCCCGCGGGCGCGGCGCGTCGTCGTCGCCGTCGTCGTCGCGGCCACCAGAAATGACCTTGAAGCCGGATTTTTGAGCCCGCTGCCGCCGCTCGCGGGCTTCGCTGCGCGCTTCGGCGTCGAGTCGCGCCAAGCGCAGCTTGAGCCAGAGCCGTCGCATGGGGGACGGCGAGCCGGAGCCGAACAACCAGCCCGCCAGCATCCCGCCAAAGGGAGCGATCAGGCCCGAGGGCCCCTGGGCCCCAATCACCACGTACATGAGGCTGGCCGCGACCACCATCAGGATCAGCCCGGACGAGGTGACGGGCAACACGAAGAACAGTCGCACCACCTGGCCCCGATGGTTGAGCGCCCACGCGATGGCGACCGCCTCGACGATAGGCGTGGCGCCGAACCAGTACTCGCCCACCAGGCGCGCCGACAGCCCGCGCGGCAGGATGAGCTCGAGGAGCATTTGACTGCCATACGCGGTGAGCCCGGCGAAAAATAAGAAACGAGCGAAGCGCGCCCCACCCCAGCGGGACTCGAGCTGTGGTGACAAGAAATAGAGCCCGAGCAACGCCGACAGCACGTGGCTCAGCGACTCGACCGGCAGGTGCATCCAGGGCGCCGTGAACAGCCGCCACACTTCCCCATGCAGGATGCGCTCGGTATTTCCGCAGAGCGCATAGAACACGGATGGCGGCGCTCCCGCCCAGTTCAAGCCGATCGCGAAACACAGCCAGATCGCGAAGATCGCGAGCAAGACCGCGCGCAGCACTTTGCCGGGGCGCTGAAAAGCGCCCTGAAGCGGGGATTCGGGGTGGCTCACTCGGCTCGCTTCCTCGGTGGCTTCCGGACCCCGATAGACTTACGCTTCTCCTAGCCCGAGGCAAATCGGAATCCCCGACGAGCGTCCGGCAAGCTTTGGGCCTGGGCGTTCGGAATGCGCGGCGAGCGGGAACTCAGGGAGTCGATTCGCTCCACGGCAGGCAGCCGGTGACCGGTTGGGTCAGGTCAAGTTCTGCTCGAACCCCAACGAGTTTCGCACCCGCGTCGGACATGTCCGTGGACGAGTCGGCCTTGCTGCAGGTCGTGGTCCAGCGCGGCAGCACCCGCGCGCGCGTTTTTGCATCGACGACGATGGGGAGCCCTGGCTCGAGCATTTCCAAGTCGTCGCGATCGTAACCGTCGATCTTTGCCCAGTAGTAGTGTCCGGTCACGACCAATCCGAATTCCACCGAGTCCGAGCACGGCACCGGCTCGTAGCGAATCGATTCCGACGTTGCGTCGGAGGAGTCGATTTGCAGCGCGGAGCTAGGGAGCGTGAAGTTGAGCGGCGCGTCGCCGGGCCCTGGGGAGACGTCCGTCAGCGTGGCCACGTAGCGCCGCATGCCGCCCTCTTTGCACTCGAGCGCGCCCAAGAAATCGGCGGGCGCGACTTCGATGACTGTGGGGTGGGGCAGGGTGGTCGCAGCAGTCGAACTGCTACTGCACGCCGCGGCGGAGAGTCCGAAGGCCGCAATCAGGCTCGCAGCACGAAGCTCAAGATTCACGCGCCGAGCCTTAGCCCATCACCGCGGGCTCGCCAAGCTCGGCTTGGGCCGGTTCAAATCCCACCGCCAGCACCGCCCGCGCTCGGGGCGCCGCCCTCGCTCGGCATGGCGCTGCCCGCGCTGCCGCCTTCGCTCGGTGCATTGCCCGCGCTGCCGCCTTCGGCAGGGCTGCGTCCGGCGCTGCCGCCTTCACTGCTCGGCAGGCCGCCGGCACCCGCCGCTACGGCCGGGAGCCCCCCTGCGCCGGCCTCGCCGCCCGCACCGCCATTGCTCGTGGGTGGCGCGTCCGGGGTTAGAAACGCGCATTCGGGCAGGGTTTCTGGTTGGGCGATGCGGTCGCAGGCGAGTTTTGGCGTGCGCAGCGAGCCGCAGACTTGGCGCGCGCTTTCGGCGGAGGAGCTCGCGCACGCGCCGGCCGCTCGGATGGCTTCGACGCAGGCGTTGACTACGGGCGCTCCCGGGGAAGCAACCGGCAGTCCGTGAAGGCATTGGTCCCGGTAAAAGCGCTGACACTCTCCGACGTCGCTGATGGCGCCGCAGGCCGCCGCCGCCGAGCAGCGGGCCTCCTCGATGTGTCGGCAGTCCTCCACGCCGCGTGCGTCAGTGCCACAACCCGTCCCGACGGCGAAGAGGGACAGAGTCGCCAAGGACACGGCTTTAATCGCGGCGCGGGGCGAGAACATCACGGCTCCCGCTAGCACGGCCCGAGTGAACGGGGGAACTTTCCTGGCACGGGTTGCCGGAGCCTGCCCTCGCACGCATAACTCGGGCCGTGGCGCGCGCGATGGTGCTCTGCGCGGGATTTGGTACTCGGCTTCGACCTCTGACGGACGAACTGCCGAAGCCATTGCTTCCGTTCGGTGATCGCTCCTTCCTGGAGCATGCTCTCGGCGTGCTCGGCGACGGCGTCATCGTTGCCAATGTGCACCACTTGGCAGGTGCCTTCGCGGGTCTGCAGGTCGCGCTCGGCTCGAGGCTCGTGCTCGTTCACGAGCCCGAACTCCGCGGGACCGCCGGTGGGATTGCGGGGGCGCGTGATCGACTGGGGCCGCCGCCCGTAGTGGTCATGAATGGCGACGCCGTGCTCGATCACCTTCCCGCGGACTTTGCGGCGAGCGCGGGTGAGGGGCTCTCTTTGCTCATCCTGCCCGGTACCCTCGGCAGCGGCACGGTCGGGATTGGCGTGGACGGCTCGGTCGTCCGCCTCCGCGGCGAGCGCTTTGGTGAGGAAACAGCGTCGGGCGACTACCTCGGCGTAGCAGCGCTGGGGGCCGGGGCGCTCGCTGCGTTGCCCGCGCGCGGCTGCCTGGTGGGTGACTACGCGCTGCCCGTCCTGCGGCGTGGCGGCCGCATTCGGAGTTCGCCGTTTTTCGGGCGCGTCAGTCTGCCGGGCGATGACCTGAAGAGTTACTTGCAGGGCAATCTCGACTGGCTCGCTGCTCGAAAACAGAGAAGTTACGTGGCGAAGAGTGCATGGGTGGATCCTCGCGTCGAGCTCGATCAAGCGCTGGTTTCAACCTCGGCCAGGGTCGAGGGCAGCGCACCGCTGTCGCGCGTCGTCGTGCTGCCGGGGGCGACTTGTCGCGGTCCGCTGTCTGACGCGATCGTGTCGCCGGGAGGGCGCGTGATTCGTGTCGCTTAGGCGTCGGGTTCAGGCAGCGTGCCCGCCTTGGTTAGGTGCGCCTGAAGGCTCCGCGTGGCTCTCGTTCTGAGCCGAGCGACGCTCTCCGCCGACGCGCACGGAATCGCGGCGCGGCTCGCGGGGCGCCCGGGGTTGGCGGTGTGTCGTGGCGAGACGCCCGATTGCACCTACGTCGCCTGCGATCCCTGCGACGTCGCGAATAGCCTCGACCCCGAGCCTTCGCTTTCGCGGGCCCAGCGCCCGCTCGGCGACGTGCCCCGCTGGTTCGGCCTCATCCCGTATGAGGCGATGCGTGGCCTCGAGGGCGACCTAGACGCCGACTTGCGGCCCGAGCCCCACCTGAGTCGCCCACTCTGGTTGCGCTACCCAGCGGTGGTTCGTGTCAGCGGCGTGCGAGTGGAGGTGATCGGTGAAAGCGCGGCCGCGGTGCGTGAGCTCCAGGCGCGCCTCGAGCTGCCAGCGAGGTCGGCCGCGGTCGCGTTGGGCTGGGCTGCGCCGCTCGAGCCGGGCTCCCTTCACGCGAGTCGCATCGAGCATGCGCTCCAAGAGATCGCGCGCGGCAACGTGTACGAGGTGAATCTGGCGCGCCGCTTCGAGATGCGCGTGCGCGGGAGCGCGTCCGATTTGCTGCGTGAATTCGAGGCCAGCGGGCTCATGCCTCACGCATTTTCGCTGGACTTTCGGGGGCTCAGTGTCGTGGCGGTGTCTCCGGAGCTCTGCCTACGCCTCGACGCGGACGGCGGCGTACTTACGAGCCCCATCAAGGGCACCCGGCCGCGCCACGAGGACCCCACGGAGGACGCTCGCCTGGCGCTTGAACTCAGCAAAGACCCGAAAGAATGCGCTGAGTTGACCATGATCATTGATGTAGAACGCAATGATTTGGGGCGCGTTGCGGAGCTCGGAACGGTGCGGCTTTTCGCAGCGCCAGAGGTGGTGGCGCTACCGAGTGTCCACCATCGTGTGGCGAGCGTGAGCGCCCGGGTGCCGCCTGGGTTGGGTCGCGCGGAGCTCATGCAAGCGCTCTTGCCGAGCGGCAGCGTCACGGGCGCGCCCAAGCGACGCGCGATGCAGTTGATTCGCGAGCTCGAGCCGCATCGTCGGGGCCTTTACACGGGGGTGGTCGGCTTTGTCCGCCACGATGGAGGCCTCGAACTCAAAATGGCGATTCGGACGCTCAGCGTGCGGGACGGCATCGGTCACTACTTTGCGGGCGGGGGGATCGTCGCGGATAGCGTGCCCAGTCGAGAGGTCGAGGAGACGCTCTGGAAGGCCGAACGCCTGCTTTGCCTCGCCCACGAAACCGCAGAAAGTTGGTCCGGCTCCGCCACTCGCGATAACGAGTAGGTTGCGAGTGGCCGAGCCCCTCGCGATTTTGCCCATGCAGCCCGTGAACGTTCGCAATCTCGAGCAAATCCAGGAGCAGGACAGCGGCCAGCGCGGGTCCCGCATTGGTGCGTTGTTACTCGCGGCGCTGGCCTCAGCGGCGGTGGTCACGTCGAGCGTAGTGATGGCGAAACGCCAAGGCCCGCCGGCCGCATCGAGCGCTGACCCACTCGCCGAGCTCGTGGCGAGCGCGCGCAGCCTGCCACCCGCGGAGCGGCTCGAAGGACGCGATGTCACGTTCCCAGGCGTGTTGAGCGACAAGGAAAAGCCGACCACCGCCTTGGCCGCCGTCAAGGACGAGCGCGGGCATCTGATCACCCGCGAGGATATTGCGCCCTCGAACCCCGACGCGCCCCCGCCGAGCGACCGCTTGCCCGTCGTGCCGCTACCGATCGGCACCTTGCTCACGGCGACGCCGGTCACGACCGAGCCGAAGGATCGCTTGACCGCGCTGGCCGCCGACGCGACCCGGGGCATCGAGAACGATCCGCTGGCGCCAGCGGGCACCGACGGCGGCTACCAGCTTCAGGTCGCGAGCTTCAAAGATCAGGGCGAAGCCGACAAGCTGGTGGGTGAGCTGCGTCACCGCGGGCACCGCGCGTTTCGCCAAGCCGCCTATGTACCCGAGCGCGGCCTGTGGCACCGCGTGCGCATCGGGCCGTTCAAGACCCGCTTCGAGGCGCAAAAGTACAAGGGCGAGTTCGAGCGCACTGAGCGAGTTGCCCCGTTCCTGGTGGACCCCGAAAAAGTGAAGCAAGCCGAGCAGACGCGCGCGGCTCGCGTGGCTGCGCAGGACAAACACACGAGTCATCGCGTTCAACCGGTCGACTAGTTCGACAGACGGCGTGGCGTCCGGCCACGCTGGCTCGACTTTCAGCTCTTGCCCTGCTTGCGCATCAGCTGTTGTTTGGCAGCGAGCGAGATCGCTCCGCTCACGTTCTTGCTCTTGGCGAGCGATTTCAGGTCCCCGTCACGCAAATGCGGCATCAAGCGCGATGCGAAGGTGAACGGCGTGCGCGGATTGCCGACCAAGTTGAGCTTGACCTGGTAATGGCGCACGAACTCGCGATTCTGAGCGATGGTGCGCAGCACGTCCTCGGACACCGCGCGGCTAGCGCTGATTTGCGCGGCCTCATTCTCCCGCATCAGGGGGCTCTTCACGGCCGCGGTGGCCACCAGCCGATTGGCGTCGCGCACCAGCAGCAATCGCTCGGCGGCGGTGCCCAACATGGCGCGGCGGATCTTCTGCGTGACCGTGAGCTCGCCGATGATGGCGTATAGCGGCACGAACTTTTCGCGCAGGTGCTCGGCGCCCTCTTCGTCCACTTCGTGGGTGTCTTCCTCGGGGGCGAGCTCGGCCGTCGCGGCGATCGTGTCGGTCTTCACGAAGATGTGATCGTCGTAAGTCGGCTCGGGGGAGGGTTCCGCGATGAGCTCGTTCTTGATGGCCTGCGCGGCTTCCTTGTAGGCCGGAATGCCAAGCTCGACATTGTTTCTCACGGCAAGCTCGATCAGTCGATCCGCCGTCGACATGCGGACCCGCTTGTTCATGTAGAGCTTCTCGATGACCTTCGGAAACTCGAGCATGCGCTGTTCGTTCGTCGCGATGAGCTCGCCGCACTTTTCGTCGGCGGCGTCGGCCATCAGCTCCAGCGTTTCGCCCGTGATGCGCGGCATGCGCAAGAGCTGCTCGACCACGTCGAACTGATTCGCATACGCCTCCGCCAAGCGCTGGACGATCGCGCTCGGCAGATCCCCGCTGAGCGCACCGCTCAAGATAGGGGCGGGCAGCTTGCCGAGCGTCGCCCTGGCGGTATCACGCAGCTTCTCATCCGCGTTCTCGGCGAGCAGGCCGACCACGATCACGATCTCGATCGGCTTCAGGCCCGGCAAGACGCCGCGCGCGGCCATCAGCTTCACGGGCGCTGGCGTATCGGGGAGGAAGACCTTTTGCGCCGGGGCGGGGAGAGAGGAGATCTCGATGTCGACGGTCATGAGAGCGGGAGCGCTCACCCCGTCGAACCCAACAGCCCAGCGGGCGGCAGCGCCACGGTTCAGCATACACGCTTCCCGGCGCTCCGCCGCCGGAACGCTCATCCCACACCCATGCCAGATGTGCGCGCTTACTCCAGCCCGCCGTGATACCGCACCGCTTTTTCGCGGCGGCCGCCTGGGTATTTGTCTAGGTACTCGAGCGCTCGTTGACGCGCGACGCCTGGTTCACCCGCGCGGGACCAGCTTTCCACTTCGCGCGCCAGCGCGTCTTGGGCCAGCGCGCCACCCGGTGACAGCCTTCGCGCGCGCGCGAAGGCGTCGGCCGCTTCGCGCGGGCGGCCCAAGCTGTCGAGCAGCGTGCGCCCGAGCGTGAACGCTGCCAAGGGCGCACGCGAATCCGAAGCATGTGCGCGCAAAACGCGCTCGAGTCGCGGCACCGCCAATGCGGCGTGACCGCTCAGCCGGGCCACGTCCGCGGCGAACAAAAGGTCGCCCGGCTCATCGTGGACGGCGCTTGGCCCCTCGTCGCTCATTCGCGAAAATGCGCTGCGGTAGTCGCCTTCTTGCGCCAGCGCACGCCAGCTCGGCTGAGTCGTGGCTGCCGCACGCTGAGGGGCAGGGGCCGTCGCGCCGCGCACCTCGGGATCTGCACTCGGGGCGAGCGTTGGCACTTCGCCCTCGAGCTCTGGTAGCAGGGCGCTGCTCACCGATGCACTAGGGGCAGGCCGGTTCGCGTTTTCAGTTCCTGTCGCGAACAGCTCTTCGCCCGCGGCGACCTGGCGGTGGGTTCCCTGAAAAGCCACGTCTACGCGCCCACGTTCGACTTTCACGTGCACGCCGCCACCTACGATTTGCACGGTGAACGCGGTCCCGAGCACGGTGACCGCCACGCCTCGCGCCTCGACGCAGAAGCGGCGATCCTCACGGTGAGTGACGTCGAAATGCGCCGCTCCGGCTTCGAGCCGCACCGTGACGGCATTGGGCATTACCTCGACGGGCTCGAGCCGCGCATCGGGCGACGTTGCTGTTACGACCGTGCCGTCGGTCAGTTCGAGAAGTTTCGGCACATCGTGGCGGACGCCCCCGCGCGCCACGATGTGCTCCGGTCCGAACGCGTACCGATACCCCGCATGCCCAATGAACAACGCCGCCACCGCCAACGCGACGCCCCCGAGCGCACGCATGAGGGCGCGGCGACGGCCGAGCCCTCGTTCGACTTTGAAGCGCAGCACGCGCTCGCGCGAGGGGGTCCAACGCGGACTGACCCTCCCGCGAGCGTCTGCAACGCGCTCGAGGTACTCACTCATCCGAAAAAGCCTCCTCTAAAGTTTTCGCGGCCGCGGCGATGCGGCGCTTCGCCGTGGCAAGAGAACAGCTCGAGAGCGCTGCGACCGCGTCGAGCTGCTCGCCCTCGATGTGCCGCAAAGTCCAGGCGATGCGCTGATCCGCGGGCAGGGCGTCGAGAACGCGGTACACGCGCTGAATCAGCGCGCGTTGCTCGGGGCTGGCCTGCTCGTCGGCGACCGCTTCATACGTGGCAGGGTCGTCCATGCCCAGGAAGGTCTTCAACCGCCGCATCTGTAGCCGGCGTCGGGCGCTGCGAACGGCGATGCGGGCGAGCCAGGATTTTACTGCCAGTGGATCTCTGACGTGGCTCAGGCCGCGCACCGCGACCATGAACACTTCCTGGACGGTGTCGTCGACCTCGGCGTCGCGGCCGAGAAGGCGGTGGGCAATGGCCGCGACATACGGCGCATAACGGCGGAAAACCGTGTCGAAGTCGAGCGGGGCCGCGGGCGCAAACTCGACCTCGATCTCCTCCGCGAGAGGCGGGGCGACCGGCGGAACGATTTCTAGGGCGACCCGAGCGCGCTGCATGCCTTGGCTCTGAGTGTGGCCCGATATCGAAAACGGCTCACGCGAAATCCGATTGAGCCGGACCCCGAGCGGCGGCCCACCCAGCGATTGATGCCAACTCTTCCACATCCGCCGCCTCGAGCCGCAGTCTAGCCTCAGAAATTAGGGCAGAATCGAGAGGCCCAGCTGGACGCCGACCCAGAGCCCGCCGACCGACAGCCCATTCGCGCCGGACGACACTGGGAACGAGACGTAGCCACTCTCCGCGGACAGCTCCAACGCGACCAGCTCGCGTCCGATGGAAACACCGGCCGCAAGCATGGGCCAACCCCAGGGGATCAGAACTCGGGTAGGCGGCGGACTCGATTTACCGGCCGCGGCGGTCGAAGCCGACAGACCGACGCGGAGGCCTGCGCCAATTCGCCCGGTCAGAAACCGTGCGCGCCCGTAGAGGTACAGCATACCCCCGACGCTCCACGACTGAACTTCGAAACCTGACACCGTGCCGCGTTCGAACATCGCGTCGAGCGCCCAGCTCGTGAGCACGAGGCGCTCCTCGCCGATGCGTGCGCCGGCGCCCCAGAGCGTCGCGTCTTGACT